>DATJET010000123.1:0-9009 GCA_035496295.1 Gemmatimonadaceae bacterium | reverse complement strand
GTGCTCATCTCCGCGCGGCGCGCGACATCGCGGATCGTTACGGCACGCAGGCCGCCGCGGCTCGCGAGATGATACGCGGCGCGAACGATCTGCTCCCGGCGGAGCGATTCGGCGATCTTGGTTCCAGGCATGGCGAAGGGGGCGGGCGACCATTTTGATTGTATTGACGGCGTGCAATGTACGATCGTCACGTATTGAACGCTAGTTCAATACGTTCGGGTCGGTCACCACTGGGGGATTGGGATGAGCGTTACCGGCGCATCTCCGGTCATCGCGATGTACGCTCAATTGCGTGCGCTCCATGCGGGGTGGGGAGTCGAGCTCGGGCGCCCAACGGGAAGCGGTTGGATTGCGGGGGATGATTTCCGCGACGCGACGAGCGGGCCGTTCCGCGCGGTGCTCGATCGTATCGGCACGCGGTCGCAGACCGATGACCGGCGCACGATCGCGGGCTCGTTCGCGCTCCACTTCGGATGGACGTCGGCGATGGCGATCGCTCCGTTTGTGCGCTTCCGCTGCGTCCCCGATTGCTCCCTCGGCAACATCGGCATTCGATTCAATCAATCGGCGTCCGTCGATGGCGCGGCTGTCTACGAGGCGCGCGGCACGGTCGTCGCAGGCGATCCGCGTGCGCACCATCCCGCAATGCGCACGGTGCCTAACGAAGCGGCCTTGCTTCGAGCACTCCGCGATGCGCTCGTTGCGCAGGCCGCTCCGGTGGTCGAGGCCGTGTCTCGCTGGTCGGGGTTCGCCGAGCGGGCGATGTGGGGAGTCCTCACGTCGTTGTGGGCATCGCATTTCATCGCGTTGTCGCGCGACCACGATGACCAACGGCCGCTCGCTCACATGCTCGACGCCTTCTTTACGGGTGAGGACGTCGTCGCGGAGATGCGGCCGGGAGTCACTCCGGTGGACTCAGCGGGGAAGGTGCATCTCCACCTGCGTCGCGCGAGCTGCTGCCGGTTCTATCTCGTGCCGGCGGGAGGTCTGTGCGTGAGCTGTCCACTCGCATAGCTCGCGGCGCGAGCCCAGTGAAGCGCGTCGACAAAGGCTTGAAGGGATAACGAAAGTGAAACACGGGATGACGAAAGTCATCGTTCTGCGCGGCGGGAAGTGCGTTGCCTAACGGGTGGGGGAACGTGTTTGTTATTCACAAAACACACGACCTCACCACCCATTGGCGACCGTACTCCCCTCCGCGCAGAACGATCACTTTCGTTATCCGTGGTTTCACTTGTTATCCTTTTGAGCCGTTGCGTTTCCTCCTATCTCCCTGCTAATCCCTAACTCAGAGGCGGTCGACTAGAGGCCAGTCGCCCGGAACGGTGACGAGAGTCAGGCGCGGTCGACGTGCTTTGTACTGAGCGAGCTCGGCGCATTCGGGTTTGCCCCCGCGTCGATGCCCACGCCTAACCGCTCGACGAGCTCGCCGCCGAGCCACCCTGTCACGAGTCCTAACGCGCCGCCGATCAGCACGAGGACGAACGCCGCCACCGACGGTGAACCCGGGTCGCCGCGCCGGAGGAACCAGCTCACGGCGAAGAGGGCGACCACGACCACGTTCCCGAGCCCGTGCCACATGCCGACACGGCGGGCACGCGTCCCGCGGCCCACCGACAGCCAGTCGGCCAGGCCGAACACCGCGGCGAGCAGTCCGCCGATGACACCGGCCGCGATCATCCAGAAGGCGGCCTCGGACAGCGCCCGCGAGCCCGTGATGAAATGAATGATGTCGAAGACGAGTGCCGTCACGAACAGCCCGAGCGGAAAGACGATCAGCATCGGGTGGATGGAGTGGCCAGCGAGTTTCGCCATCGGTCCTCCGTGTGGGCGTCGTACTTGCCTAACGCGAGCGGCCCCCGACAATTCGGTCGTCGCCGGGCCGCGTGTGTCCCGGGTTGCCGATCTCCGCGGTCCAGTGCATAAGGCGCGCCGCGAGCTGGTCGCACCGCCATGGCCAAACGCCGTGGGCCTCGACTTTCACCCGGCACGTTGCTCGCTGTATCGCGGCCCATCCGCCATCTGATCGATGACGACTCCGCTTTCCCATGTTCTGGCCGACGCGCGATATGCCTGGTACGGTCCGTCGCTGCTCATCACGACCGCCCGCGGCGAGTGCACCGAAAATCACTTCCTGACCGGCCTCTATTTTCGCGAAGCCCGTCATCTTTCCGTGCTTCGCCTGGAACTGAATGGCGCCGCGCCGTGGCTGTGCGCCGACAGCACGACGTCGCACCACCAACTCGATTTCGTGTACGTCTACCCCGAGCTCACGGAATTCGGCGGTGGCGGGACCGACGTCTCCTCGGACACGAGCCCGCAGGATGCGCATGGCGTGACGGCGCGCGGCATCGACGTCCGTGTTGGCGAGCGCGTGCGCTTCGATGGACTCGACGTCACGCTCGTTCTCGCGAATCGGACGACGCGCGCCGCCGATCTCGAGATCGCGTGGACGCTGGCTGCCGATTTCTCCGACATTCAAGAAGTCGTCGCCGGCTCGCGTCAGCAGGAGGCGAGCATTGAGCGAGAACGCCTCGAGCAGGGCATTCGCCTGCGGTACTGCCATCCGCAATTGTCGCTGGCGACCGTGATCACCACTGCGGGGGGTCCTGCGTGGAGCGTGTCTCGCGACCGTCTTGTCGCCCGCGTGCGCCTCGAGCCGCGCACCGCGCTCGAGACATCGCTCGCGATCACGGCGTTCGACGGGACTGCGCCCATCGATGCGCAGCGCGACGCTCGGCGGTCGCGCAGACTGCACGCCTGGCGTTCGTCGCTCACGACCATCGAGATTCCGACTAACGGAGTGCTCGAGCGCATCGTTCGAAACGCGGCTGCCGACGTGACCGCGCTCGCGCTGATGGAAGGCCCGGACGACGAATGGTTGATCCCGCAGGCCGGCCTGCCGTTCTATCCCGCGCTCTTTGGCCGCGACGCGCTAACGGCAGGATGGCAAACGGCGTTGCTCGACGCCGGCGCAATGACGGAGGCCGCGCTGGCGAAACTCGGACGCCTGCAGAGCGACCACGTCGACGATTGGACCGACGAGCAGCCCGGCCGGATTCCGTTCCAGATTCGAGCCGGCCCGCTCGCTCGACTCAACCTCAATCCGTACGGCAGGTACTACGCGGACTTCGCCAGCCCGTTCATGTACATCATCGCGCTCGGCCACGCGTTCTCGTGGTCGGCCAGCACGGCGCTGCTCACGCGTCACTGGGACACGGCGCGCCGAATTCTGGATTGGGCTCGTGACTACGGTGACATGGACGGTGATGGATACCTCGAGTACCAGACCCGCTCGACCGTCGGCACGAAGAACCAGGGGTGGAAGGACAGCGGCAACGCGATCGTGTACGAAGACGGCACGACCGTGCCCGCACCGCTCGGCACGTGTGAATTGCAAGGCTACTGGTTCGCGGCGCAGCAAGTGATGGCGGTGCTCAACTGGGTGCTCGACAAGCACGACGATGCGCGTGCGCTCTGGGATTCGTCGCTCGCGCTCAAGCAGCGGTTCAATCGCGATTGGTGGATGGAGGACGAGGGATGCTTCGCGCTCGCGCGCGACGCATCGAAGCGCTTGGCGCGGAGCATCTCGTCCAACGTTGGGCACTGTCTGGCGACGGGCATCGTCGATGATGATCGCGTGCCGCGCGTCATCGAGCGGCTGTTTGCGCCGGACATGTTCAGCGGTTGGGGCGTTCGCACGCTGTCGGCAGAGCACCCGTCGTACAACCCGCTCGCCTATCATCTCGGCAGCGTGTGGCCCGTCGAGAACGCAACCATCGCGTTCGGACTGCGACGCTACGGGTTCGATGAACGCGCTGCCGCACTGGCGGGCGGACTGTTCGATCTGGGCCAGCTCTATGACTTCGGCCGCATCCCGGAGTGTGTGGGTGGCTATGCGCGGACCGAGTTCCCGCAGCCGGGTGCCTATCCGCGGGCCAATCCGCTGCAGGCCTGGAACCAGTCCGCCTACGTGCTGCTCATCCACGTTCTGTTAGGCATGCAGCCGCTGGCGCCCGTGCGGACGCTCATCGTCGATCCTGTGCTGCCCGCGTGGCTCCCCGAGATCGTGCTCCGCAATCTCCGCGTCGGTGACGCAACGGCGACGATTCGCTTCACGCGCGGCGCCGACGGTCGGGGGCATGCCGACATCCTCGAGCGCGACGGCACGCTCCGGCTGCTGCACCAACCGCCCATCCAATCGTTGCACGCCACGGTGTCCGACCGGCTGGCGGCGCTCCTGCGGAGCGTCCGGCATCCCTGAGTCATGAGGGAAGCGGGAAGCGCGCAACGAGTGCTACCCGCTGCCCGCGCAGTTGCGCATACGGGTAGCTGGCTACATATTATTGCCAGCTACCTGTAGCGGAGCACCTATGACACGAGATGAGCCGAGCGGGCGCGGCCCCCTCGGCGCCGGCACGCTGGAGATGCTGATCCTCAAGTCGCTGAGTGCCGCACCGATGCACGGCTACGGCATCGCGCAGCACATCGAGCGCCTGTCCAAGGACGTGCTGTCCGTCGAGCAGGGCTCGCTCTATCCCGCCCTCGAACGGCTCCAGGTGAAAGGATGGGTGACGTCCAAATGGGGGCCGACACCCACCGGCCGCCAAGCGCGCTACTACACCATCACCGCCGCCGGCCGCAAGCAGCTCGGCGAACGGACAGCCGAATACCAACGCGTCGCCCTCGCCGTCGCGCGCGTGATGCGGCGTGCCTAACGCATGTCTCGGCTCGACGGCATCCGGTACCGCATTGCGGCGATGCTCCACCGGTCGCGGTATGCGCGCGAGCGTGAGCGCGAGATGCACCTGCACTTGGAGCTCGACGCCGCGCAGCGCGAGCACGCGGCCCGGGGCGCGCTCTCGTCGCGAGATGCCTGGTCCGCCGCCCGGCGCCGCTTCGGCAACGTCACCTACCTGAGCGAGGAGACACGACGGATGTCGGCGCTCGGCTGGCTCGACTCGCTCGAGCGCGACGTCCGGTTCGCCGCGCGCAGCATGCGCCGCGCGCCGGGGTTCACCATCGTGATTGCCTTGTCGCTCGCGCTCGGCATCGGCATCAACGCGTCCATCTATTCGCTCATCGACGCCGTGCTCGCCCGTCCGCTGCCCGTGCACGACCCCGGCCGCCTCGTCATCGTCGGAGATCCGAGCGACGTCGACTCGCGTGGGCACGGCACGCCTAACGGTGAGCTCTTCTCGTATCCGTTGTACGTGGACGTGCGTGACAACGCGCGCGCGTTCGATGGACTCGCCGCCGTTGGGGATCCGGGGCGCGTCGATGCGCGGCTCGTCGAGACGTCCAGCGAAGTGGAGCATCCGCGCGGACGCCTCGTCTCGGGCAACTACTTCGCGCTGCTGGGTGTCGGCGCCGCCGCAGGACGAACATTCGATGCGTCGGCAGACGAAGCGGGCGCGTCTCCGCAAGCGGCGATCAGCTACGCCTATTGGGTGCGGCGCTTCGCCAAGGATCCGTCCGTGGTCGGCCGCAGCGTCCTCATCGACGGCGTGCGCGTCACGATCACTGGTGTTGCGGCTGCCGGGTTCACGGGCGATGTCGTCGGCGAATCGACCGACATCTGGCTGCCGGTCGGGCTCGGCGACAGGCTCCGTCCGAACTCGCCCGTGCTGCGCGACCGGCGCCTCATGTGGCTGTTGCTCTTCGGGCGCGCCAAGCCCGGCTTGACGATCGAGCAGGTTCGCGCGCAGATGACACCGGTGATCCGGTCGGCGATTCTCGCTGCCGCAACGTCCGATCAACTCGCGGACATCAAGGACCGCGGCCTAACGTTCAAGTTCGCGCCGGGCGCGCGCGGGCTTTCGAGCCTGCGCGACACCTTCCGCGCGCCGCTCATCACGCTCATGCTCGGCGTCTCGCTGCTGCTGTGCATTGTACTGGTGAACGTCGCCAACGTGTTGCTCGCCCGCGGCCTCGCGCGCCGTCGCGAAATCTCGCTGCGCCTCGCCGTCGGGGCGAATCACGCCCGTGTGGTGCGCCAACTCCTAACGGAGAGCATGGTACTGGCCATCGTCAGCGGCGCGGTCGCGGTGGTCGTCGCCTGGTGGGGCAGCCGCGTGCTCCTCCGCATGGCGTCGGAGGGCGACACTGTTTCGCTGTCGATCGGCCCGAACCTCCACGTGATCGCGTTCACGCTTGCCGTGTCGATTGTGTCGGCGCTCGTGTTCGGCTTGGCGCCTGCGCTGCGCGCTTCGCGCATCGATCTCGCGTCCGTGCTGCGCTCCACGGGGCGGTCGGTCACGCACGGTGCGCGATTCGGCACATGGCTCATCACCGGACAGGTCGCGCTGTCGCTCCTGCTGCTGGTCGGTGCATCCATCCTCACGCACAGTCTGAAAAAAACGGAATCGCTGCCGCTCGGCTTCGACCGTGCGCACCTGATCGTCGCCGACCTCGACATCGCGACGCCAGGCTACGCATCCGAGCGCCTCGCCGCTGTGGTTCACACGCTGCACGATCGAGTGTCGCAGATACCGGGCGTCGCGCAGGTTTCCTACTCGCAGAACGGGATCTTCACCGGCACCGAGTGGCACACCGACGTTCGCGTTGCCGGCCAGGTGGTACGCTCATCGCGTGACACCGTCAGCGCGGCTGACGCGGTCGGAGCAGAGTACGCGCACACAATCGGCGCCCATCTCCTGGCCGGCCGAGATCTCCAGGCGCAGGATGAAGGCGTCGCGCCGCATACCGCGATCGTCAATGCGTCGTTCGCGCGCTTCTACTTTCACGGTGCCAGTCCGATCGGGCAGATCGCGCAGTTCGATGATTCGAGCGCGTTGCGCATCGTCGGTGAAATCGCGGACGTCCATGGACAGTCGCTCGACACAGCCGGCACTCCCGGTGACGCTCGCCGCATCTATGTCCCATATCTCCGCACGAGCGGCACGACGAAGTTCGGCCAGCCTAACGAGCTGCGGCTCCTCGTGCGCACGAGCGGCGATCCGGCACCATTGCTGAAAGATGTTCGACGTGCGATCACCGAAGCCGATCCGGCGATTGCGATCGACGACCTGGAGCCGGTCTCGCGGCTGGTCCGTTATTCGATTCGCGACGAGCGCCTCGTGGCGCAACTGGCAACGGGCCTCGGCATCCTCGCCCTGATGCTGGCCGCGATCGGCTTGTTCGGTGTCATGAGCTACAACGTGGGACGCCGCACGAGCGAGATCGGCGTGCGCACTGCGTTAGGCGCACGCCGGGCGGACATCGCGCGGATGGTCCTCCGCGACGGCCTGCGTCCGGTGATGGCCGGCGTCGTACTGGGCCTACCGCTCTCGATCGCGGCAATGCGACTGCTCGAGCACCATCTCAACGACATCTCGAGCGATCCGGCGTCGGTCGCCATTGCCGTCGCGGTCCTGCTGGCGGCGGCCGCAGCGGCTGTGCTCGTTCCGGCTCGGCGGGCGACGAGGATCGATCCGATCGCGGCGCTCCGCGAGGAGTGACGGAATCGGCGGCGGCACCGTGCCGCGGCACCCGACGTGCGGCAACCGGATGCACATGACGATTACCGGCGAGCAGCCCGGCACATTCGACCGTAACACGCGCGCCCTGTCGCTCTTGCGCATGGCCGTCGGCGCGCTGTTTCTCATTTTCGCCGAGTACAAGGTCGTCGGCACGCAGTTCACGTTAGGCGGGGGCTTCGACGGATGGATCCGCCGCTTTCTCGCCGACGGCGCCGCCTACCCGTTCATGATTCCCGTCCTGCGCGGGTTCGTGCAGGAGCACAGCGTAGCCATCGCGTTTCTCGTTGCGTATGGCGAGCTCGCGATCGGCCTGGCGCTGGTGCTCGGCGTGCTGGTTCGCACCGCCAGTGTCGCGGGCTTCATCTACATGCTGGCGTTGCTCTTCTCGTCCAACTATCCCGGGGCGGACGTTGCATTCTGGCAGTATTTCGGAGCGTCGTTAGACCACTCGGTTCTGGCGATGTGCTTTGCCGCTTTCGCGATCGGCAGGCCCTTCGCGTTCTCGCTCTCTTCCTTCCTCGCCCGTCGCGCTTCCGTCGGCACCCCGGTGATAGAGCGGATCCGCGAGATTCAGGGCGGCAGGAGCTCAGTCATCATCGTGCCGGACACCGACCGCGGCGCCGGCGATGACCGCGCCGAGCACCGCGGCGCCTAACGCGACCCACGGTTTCCGCTTTGCCAGCCAGAGCTCGACACTGCTGGCGCGGGCACGATCGTCGAATGGACCGTGCGCGGCGAAGTCGGCCGCTACGGGATACCAGAGATTGTCCGGTCGGCTCGGGTCCGCGGGAGTCTTGGTTTGCTCGCCCACATAGCCGGTCGTTCCAAGATCGCGGTCGATGTACGCCGGCACGAGCTTCTCGCCGACCACGGCCTTGATCGTCGACCAACTCACGAGAAACTCGCGGCCGACGTCGTGCCTCACCGCGTGGTGGACGGCGTCCGCGCCGACCTCCGGCTGGTAAATGGGCGGCACGGGCTGCGGCTGACGCGGCAATCGACTCTTCGCCCAATCGAATTGCGGCGTGTTCATCGCGGGCATCTGCACCATCGTGGTGCGCACCTTACTCTTGTCGTGGATGAGCTCGCTCAAGAGCGATTCGTGAAATCCCATGATCGCGTGCTTCGACGCGCAATACGCCGACTGCAGCGGGATGCTTCGATGCGCGAGCGCCGAGCCGACCTGGATGATGACGCCGCGATCCCTCGGCAGCATGCGCTTGAGCGCCGCGAGCGTACCGTGGACGTAGCCCAGGTACGTCACCTCGGTCACGCGACGAAACTCGTCGGCGGTCATTTGCTTGATCGGCGAGTAGACAGACACCATCGCGTTGTTGATCCACACGTCGATCGGGCCGAGCTCCGTCTCGACGCGTGCCGCCGCTTCCTCCACCGCGTCCGCATCGGCAACGTCCAACGGCAGCACCAGCCCGCGTCCGCCGAGCGATTCGACCTCGACGAGGGTTTGCTCGAGTCGCTCGCGACCGCGCGCGATGAGTCCAATCGCGCTGCCGTCGCGCGCGAATCG
>DATJET010000122.1:0-27186 GCA_035496295.1 Gemmatimonadaceae bacterium | reverse complement strand
AGCTTCCTGGGCGGCATCGGGTTCCCCGGTCCCGGCATCACGACGGTCTCGGGCACGGCGATCGCGCTGCCGTCGACGCAGGGCGACACCGTCAACACCACGATCGGTGGCTACGGGCAGGAGGAGATCGGCCTCAACGATCGGTTGTTCCTGACCGGCGCACTGCGCGTCGACAACAACAGCGCGTTCGGCTCGCAGTTCAAATGGATCACGTATCCCAAGGTGAGCGCGTCGTGGATCGTGAGTGAAGAGCCGTTCTGGAAGCTCGCATTCGTCAACACGCTCAAGCTCCGGGCAGCGTATGGCGAATCGGGGCGCGCTCCGCTCGCATTGTCGGCGCTCAGGTCGTTCCTACCGGTACAGGGGCCGGGCGGCACCAACGCGTTCACGGCGGGGGCGTTCGGCAATCCCGACTTGAAGCCCGAGCGCGGCAAAGAGCTCGAGGCAGGACTCGAGTCGGATCTGTGGGACCGCCTGCACGTCGACTTCACGTATTTCAACAAGCACACGACCGACGAGATCGTCGCACAGTCGGTGGCGCCGTCGCTCGGGTTTACGGGCACGCAGTTCCAGAACCTCGGCCAGGTGAACAACCACGGCATCGAGCTGCAGGCGACGCTGCAGGTGCTCAAGATGCCTAACCTCGGGTGGGAGATCACCGGCAACTTCGCGACGGCACACAACAAGATCATCAGTCTTGGCGGCTTGCCGTCGCTCATCACGACCGCGGGGCAAGCGAATCAGGTCGGATTCCCGATCGAGTCGTACTTCTCGCGGAAGGTTGTGTCGGCGACGGTGGATCCGTCGAGCGGTGCCGTGTCCAACATCCTGTGCGCCGGCGGCCCCGGACAAGGGCCCGTCGATTGCTCGACCGCCCCGTTCGTGTTCATCGGATCTGCGGTTCCGACCAGCACGGGATCTATTGGCAACACCGTCACACTGTTCAAGAAGCTGCGCCTCTATGCGCTCGTCGATTGGAAACGCGGCTTTGTGCTGGCAAACAACATCAATCAGGTTCGGTGCGACGGACTGCTTGGGATCGGCGAGTGCGACGTGAATTACCATCCGCAGAAGTACTCGCCGCTGTACGTTGCCGAGGCGAGCTTCGGTGGTTTGGTGAACCAAACGCAAGATCAATTCTTCCAAGATGCGTCGTTCGTGAAGTTGCGCGAGGTATCGGCGACGTATTCGCTTCCCGATCATCTCCTACCTGGCATCGAGCACGCGTCGTTCACTGTGGCGGCGCGCGAGCTGAAACTCTGGAGCAAGTTCCAGGGGCCGGACCCGGAAGTGAATATGTTCCCGAACGGACTCATCACCGGCGATCAGGGCGTCATCCCGCCCCTGAGCCGATTCGTTGCCACCCTCAACCTGACCTTCTGAGCCATGCACACCTCACACATCATGAGCGATGCGTCGGTTAGGCGTGCTCTCCGGCGCGGACAGAGAGGGATGCGGTCGGCGTGCACAGTGATCACGGCGTTGGCCGTGCTGGTTGCGGCACCGGCCTGCAAGGACATCACGACCCTCGAGCAGTCGAACCCCGGTCAGTTGGGCCCCGATGTGTTCGCACCGCAGAACGCCGACCTCATCGTGAACAGCTCGCGGGGGGATTTGGAGTGCGCATTTAACGAGTACATCGCGGCGAGTGGTACGTTCATGGACGAGCTGGCGGACGCTATCTCGCAGACGGCGAACTTCGATCTCGATCGCCGCACGATTACGCCGGACTCTCCATACGGAACAAACACGTGCGATGCTCAACAGCAAGCCGGCGTCTACACACCGCTCTCAGTCGCGCGCGCCTCGAACGATGTCGCGGTGCAGCACCTCGAGGGATGGACCGACGAACAGGTTCCCGACCGCTCCCATCTCATCGCGGTCGCGTCCGCGTACGGCGGGTACAGCTTCGTGTTCCTCGGCGAGGGCATGTGCTCGGCGGCGTTCGATCTTGGTCCCGAGGAGTCGGACCAGCAGATCTTCGCCGATGCGATGGTTCGATTCGACACTGCCATTGCCGCCGCGACGCGAGCCAACGACGCAACGACGCTCAACCTCGCGCTGCTCGGTCGCGCGCGGACCGAGCTCGATCTCGGCAATTCTGCGGATGCCGCCACCGATGCGGCGCTGATCCCGCCGGGTTTCGAGGTCGACATCGATCACGATGCGACGGCGACGCGGCGCCAGAATCTCGTGTTCATCCAAACAATCCAGGCGCAATTCGCGTCGATCGACACATCGATTCAGAACCGGTTCGCCGCCGACAACGACCCGCGGATCGCCGTGACGTCGACCGGTGCGCTGGGCTCTGACGGCCACACCGTTGTGTGGTTTGCCAACAAGGACGCGACGCCGACTGCGCCACAAGCGCTCGCCAAGTACTCGGAGGCGCAGCTGATCATCGCCGAGAACGACGTCAACACCGGCGCCTTGAACGACGCGGTGACCATCCTCAATCAGCTGCGCAGCGCCGCCGGGCAGCCGGCCTACAGTGGCGGCCTAACGGCCCCCGCGGTGATGGCGGACATCGTCGAGCAGCGGCGCCGGGAGCTCTTCCTGGAAGGGCACCGGCTCGGCGACATCAGGCGGCTCGGACTGCCGTTGAGTCCCGCCGTCGGCGCTCCCTACGTGAACGGCGGCACCTACGCGGACCAGTCGTGCTTCCCGCTGCCTAACGTGGAGCGCATCAACAATCCGAACCTCGACCGCGCCACGCGTTGACGCACTCACATCGCACTACAGGAGATCGTACATGCTGTGTCGTATAGCGCCGCGCGGTGCCGCAGGTACAATGAAGCACCTGCGGCGATCACTACTCGTATTCCCCGCGCTCGTGCTCGCGGTGGTATCCGTGCACGCACAGGGCACGCGTTTCTTGCGGCGGCCGACCGTCAGTCATGACATGGTCGCCTTCGAATACGGCGGCGATTTGTGGGTGGTGCCGCGCGCGGGAGGAGCCGCGCGCCGGCTCACCAGCACGACGTCCGTGGAAACCGATCCGGCATTTTCACCGGACGGCGCGATGCTGGCGTACACGTCGACGGTTGCGGGCAACGCGGACGTCTACGTGGTACCCGTCGCGGGCGGCGAGCCGCGTCGCCTAACGTATCACCCGGGTGGCGACTTCGTGCGCGGCTGGACGCCGGACGGCAAGCGCGTCGTGTTCGCATCCACGCGCGGCACGGTCCCGACGCCTGGAGGCAATTCGTTCCTTCGACTCTGGACCGTTGCGGCCGGCGGCGGGATGCCCGAGCAAGTGGCCATGCCGCGCGCGTTCGCCGGCTCGTATTCCGCGGACGCCACCCACATCGCGTACCAACCGCTCGGCATGGCGTTCTTCGCAGCCGCGTGGGCGGAGCCGCAGTACAGTCAGTGGCGACGGTATCGCGGTGGACGCACGGAGCCGATTCACGTGATGAATCTCGCGGACTACAGCGAGACCACGCTGCCGTGGACGAACAGCAACGACACCGACCCGATGTGGGTCGGTCACACCGTGTACTTCCTGTCCGATCGCGACGGCGTCATCAACCTGTACGCGAACGATCAGGGTGCGTCGCAGGTCACGCAGCTCACGCATAACCGCGATTACGACATCATGAGCGCGTCGGCGGGAGCCGATGCCATCGTGTACGAGCAGGCGGGCTACATCCATTTGTTGGACATCGCAACCGGACGCTCGCAGCAATTGAACATCACGGCCAGCGGTGATTTCCCGTGGGCCCTGCCGCAGATGAAGAGCGTCGCATCGCTCATCAGCAGTGCATCGCTCTCGCCGACGGGCGTGCGCGCGGCGTTCGAAGCGCGCGGCGACATCTATACCGTCGCAACCGACGGCAGCTACCGGAATCTCACGCAGAGCTCGGGCGTGCACGACCGCGATCCCGTGTGGTCCCCGGATGGGACGCACCTCGCATGGTTCTCGGATTCGACCGGCGAATACCAGCTGATGATCGGCGATCAGACGGGCGAGGCGGCGCCGCGCGCCATTCCGCTCCCGACGACCGCGTACTTTTCGGCTCCGATCTGGTCGCCCGATGCGAAGCACATCACGTTGCGCGACACCGACGCCAAGTTGTGGATCGTGGATGTGACGAACGGTCACTTCACACCGATCGACTCGGACACGTACGACGATCCGGGACGCGGATTCGACGCCGCATGGTCGCCGGACTCGCGATGGATCGCGTACTCGAAATCGCTCCGCAGCCACATGCGCGCGATCTTCCTGTATTCGTTAGACGCCGGGAAATCCACCCAGATCACCGATGGCCTCGCGGACGCAATCAGCCCCGCCTTCGATGCGGGCGGAAAGTATCTCTACTTCCTGGCGAGCACCGACATCGCTCTGAGGATGGGATGGCTGGACATGAGCGAGATGGACCATACGGTGCACCGCACCGCCTACCTCGTGGTGCTTGGCGCGAACGATCCATCGCCGCTCACACCGCCGCCGAGCGACGAGCCGCCGCGCAACGTGGCCGAGATGCCGGCGCAGGCGCCGGCGGGACGCGCGGCTCCGCCTAACGCAGCGCGCCCGGCCGCCGCGGCGCGGCCGGCCGCGGCTGCCGCCCCATCGCACGTCGTGATCGACCTCCCGGGTATCGAGCGGCGCATCGTCCCGCTTGGCGTGCCGGGGGCCGAATACACCTCGCTGGTCGCCGGCAGCGCGGGCACGTTCTTCTATCTGGAGCGCCGTCCGCAACCATCAATCGGCCGACCGCCGCAGCAGCTCTGGGAGTACGTGCTCGCGGCGCAAAAGCCGATGCCGTTCCTCGATGGCGTGCAATCGTACATGGTCTCGGCGGACGGGAAGAAAATCCTCTATGACGCCGGGCGCAATCATTGGGGCATCGTCCCGACCGATAAACCGGCCACGGCTGGTGAGGGATCGCTCAAGGTCGACCAGTTGGAGACGATGGTCGATCCGAAAGCAGAGTGGGCCGACATCTTCCGCGAGACGTGGAGAACGCAGCGGCAGTTCTTCTACGACGCGAAGATGCACGGCAACGACTGGAACCAGATCTACGACAAGTACAAGGTGTTCGTGCCGTACATCGAACACCGCGCCGACCTGACCTATCTGATCGCGACGGTAGGCGGCGAGCTCACCGTTGGGCACTCCTACATCGAGAGCGAAGGCGACATGCCCGACACCGCACAGGTGGCGGTCGGCCTGCTCGGCGCCGACTTCTCGATCGATCACGGACGCTATCGCATTCAGCACATCTATACGGCCGGCAGTTGGAACCCGCACATGCAGGCGCCGCTCGCCGTGCCCGGTCTGAAAGTAGCGGAAGGCGACTATATCCTCGAGGTGAACGGCAACGCACTCGCGGCACCGACCAACCTCTACAGCCTGTTCGTCGGCACGGCGGGCAAGCCGACGACGCTTCGCGTGAGTCACAGCCCGTCGTCGACCGGTTCGTGGCTCGTAACCGTCGAGCCGATTCCCGACGACGAACAGCTCCGAACGCAGGCGTGGGTGGATGACAACCGCCGCCTGGTCGACAAGTTGTCCGGTGGCAAGCTCGCGTACGTGTGGCTCCCGAATACGTCCGTCGCCGGATTTACCGCCTTCAACCGCTACTACTTCGCGCAGCAGGACAAGCAGGGCGCCGTGATCGACGAGCGCTATAACCAAGGCGGCTCGGTTGCCGATTACATCGTCGATCAGATGTCGCGGCAGCTCATGGGGTACTTCGCCGAGCGCGCGGGGGATGTGGTGCAGATGCCGATGGTCGGCATCATCGGACCGAAGGTGATGATCGTCAACGAGTCGGCCGGCTCGGGCGGTGACGCGCTACCGTATTACTTCCGCGTCGCGAAGCTCGGACCGCTCATCGGCACGCGCACGTGGGGCGGTCTCGTGGGGACGCTCGGCGTTCCGCTCACGATCGACAACGGCGCGATCACGGCACCGGATCTGGCGTTCTACGACGTCAACGGAAAGTGGGCCGTGGAAAACGAAGGTATTACGCCGGACATCGAAGTGCAGAACACTCCTGCCGAGGTCATTCGCGGACACGATCCGCAGCTCGAGCGGGCAGTGGCCGAAGCACTCAAGCTTCTGAAAGAGCATCCGGCGCCTAACGTTCCGAGGCCGGCGCCGATCGATCGCGTAACAACTGGTGTCGCGACTACACGCACGGGCGGCAACCAGTGACCGCTCGCAGGACGTTCCTCTACATCGGTGTGCTCGGCGCGCTGCTCTGCGGCGCGTCGCCAACCATTGCGTGTGCGCAGAAGGCGCCGGACCTGGCCGCGTTCGACAAGTACGTGGCCAAGGCCGCGCGCGACTGGCGGGTGCCCGGGATGGCCGTCGCGATCGTGAAGGACGACTCGCTGGTGTTCGCGAAGGGCTACGGCGTGATCGAGTTAGGCAAGCCGGGGCCGGTCAACGAGCACACGCGATTCGCCATCGGGTCGACCACGAAGGCGATGACGTCGGCGGCGCTGGCGATGCTCGTGGACGAGGGCAAGCTGCAATGGGATGAACGGGTCATCGATATCCTGCCCGAGCTCCAACTGTACGACTCGTATGCGACACACGAGCTCACCGTGCGGGATTTGCTGACCCACCGCAGCGGGCTGCCCGACACCGATCTACTCTGGGCGATTCCGCAGAACAGCCTCAGCATGGACGAAATGATCCGCCGTCTTCGCTACGTGAAGCCGGAGTCATCGTTCCGTTCGCACTGGGAATATCAGAATGTCGTCTACGCGATTGGGGGGCTCATCGTCGAGCGGTTGTCCGGGATGCCGTGGAAACAATTCGTCGAGACGCGCATCTGGAACCCGCTCGGCATGCACGAGAGCATCCCGCTGGTGTCGGAACTGGCGGGGCAGCCTAACGTAGCCGTGCCGCACGCGCTCGTGAACGACACCGTTCGCCGGGTGCCCATCCGCACCACGGATGCGATCGCGCCCGCCGGCTCGGTGTGGTCGAGCGTGTCCGACATGTCGAAATGGATGCGGTTCATACTGGACAGCGGCCGGGTGGGGACCAAGCAGCTCATCAAGCCATCGACGTTCGCCGAGCTCCTCGCGCCGCAGATGCGTGCACCGATGGACGAGTATCCCGCACTCGAGCTCGCCCGGCCGCATTTCTTCAGCTACGCCCTCGGCTGGTTCGTGCAGGACTACGATGGCGAAACCGTGTGGATGCACACCGGCAGCATCGACGGTATGTGCGCGCTCATCGGCCTCGAGCCGGGAAAGAAACTCGGCGTGTACGTGCTCGAGAATCTCGATCACGCGGAGCTGCGTCACGCGCTGATGTACAAGGTGTTTGACATGTACGCGGCTTCGGCCAGGAAGCCGCCTCGGGACTGGAGCGCGGATCTCAACGCGCTGTTCGCGGCGCAGCGCCAGACCCGCGTGTCGCGTCGATCGGTTGCGAGTTCGACAGCGCAACCGGTGCCGGCGTCGATGCCGCTCGATCGCTACGCGGGCAGCTACAGCGACTCCACGTACGGCACGATCACGGTGATGCTGACTGACGGGGCGCTCCGCGCGCGGTACGGCAACTGGGACATCGGTGAGCTGACGCACGCAACGTTCGATCGCTTTCGCAGCGTCGCGCGCGACTCGCTGGAAGGAGAAAGCGTGTTGACGTTCGTGCCCGACGGCGGTGGACACGTTCGCGCCGTGCAGTTCTCTGGCCAGTCGTTTCCTCGAGACAATTCGGGTAGCAGCCAATGATGAATCTTCGGATCCGTGCTCACGGCGGCGCGATCGGTGCGCTGCTGTGCTTTCTCGTCGTCTCGCAGGCGAGCGCACAAACGACGCCTGAGCCGTCGTTCGACAAGACGGAAATCATGGTGCCGATGCGCGACGGCGTGAAGTTGCACACGCTCATCTTCACGCCGCGCAACGCGATGGCCGACTTGCCGATCCTCATGTCGCGGACGCCGTACGGCATCGATGGCATGGGCGAGGCATTGAGTAGCCCGTCGCTCAAGTATCTCGTCCAGGATGGCTACATCTTCGTGTTCCAGGACATTCGCGGGCGATTCGAATCCGAGGGGCAGTTCGTGATGCTCCGGCCCGTGCGCAACAAGAAGGATCCGAAGGCCGTCGACGAGAGCACGGACACGTACGACACGATCGACTGGCTGCTCAAGCACGTGCCGCACAACAACGGCCGCGTCGGTATGTTAGGCACGTCGTATCCGGGGTGGCTGACGGTGATGGCGATGCTCGATCCGCATCCCGCCCTCAAGGCCGTGTCACCGCGCGCGTCGCCGGCCGACATGTTCATCGGCGACGATTTCCACCACAACGGCGCGTTCCGGCTGAGCTACGGCTTCGAGTACGCGACGATGATGGAGACAACGAAGGAGATCCAGGCGTTCGCGTTCAACGATTCGGACACCTATGACTGGTATCTCAAGCTCGGTTCGCTCGCGCACGTGGACCAGCAGTATCTCCACGACAAGATTCCGACGTGGGACAACTTCGTGAACCACCCGAGCTACGATGCGTTCTGGCAGAAGCAGGCCGTGGGGCCGTACCTCGACCACGTTTCGGTCCCGACATTGAACGTAGCCGGGTGGTGGGATCAGGAAGACTTCTACGGACCGATCAAGATCTACGAGACACTGGAGAAGCACGATACCAAGAATCTCAACTATCTGGTCGTCGGCCCCTGGAATCACGGCGGGTGGAACGCGCCGAGCGGCGAGAAGTTAGGCGAGATCGATTTCGGCACGCCGGCGTCGGAGGATTTCAGAAAGAACATCGAGGCGCCGTGGTTTGCCTACTGGCTGAAGGGGAAGGGCACGTTCAAGGCGCCGGAGGCAACGACGTTCGAGGCCGGAACGAACGCGTGGAAGACCTATGACAGTTGGCCGCCGAAAACCGGCGTGACGGAGAGCAAGCTCTACACACACGCCGATCACGCGTTGTCGCTCGAGGCACCGACCGATGGATCGAGCGCGGTCGACTCGTACGTCTCCGATCCGAAGAATCCGGTGCCGTATCGCAAGCGGCCGATTCTCCCGACGTACGGCAAGGGCTCGACGTGGTCGCGGTGGCTGGTGGACGATCAGCGCTTTCTCCAGGGGCGGCCGGATGTGCTGTCGTGGGAGACCGAACCGCTCTCGCAGGACCTGACGATCGCCGGCGCGATCTCGGCGCACCTTTTCGCATCGACCACCGGTTCGGACGCGGACTGGATCGTGAAGCTGATCGACGTCTATCCGGATCATGGCGAGAGCGACACGACGCTCGACGGCTATCAGCTCATGGTGGCGAACGACGTGTTCCGCGGCCGCTTCCGGACCGGCTTCGACCATCCGCAGGCGATCAAGCCTAACCACATCGATGAGTACGTGGTCGACCTGCACACGCAGGATTACAAGTTCCTGAAGGGTCATCGGATCATGGTCGAGGTGCAGAGCTCGTGGTTCCCGCTGATCGACCGGAATCCGCAGCGTTACGTGCCGAACATCTTCGAGGCACAGGACTCCGACTTCACGGTGGCCACGGAGAGCATCCATCGATCGGCGCAGGCGGCCACGTACATCGATCTGCCGATTCTCGGCAGCACGGCGGGCATTCCCTCGACTCGGCACTAGCGTGGACGGGGGTCGTAGCGCGCCCATCGAGGTGCGTCAGCTGCGCACGCACGACGAGTTCGTTCGGTGCGTCGAGCTGCAGCACGACGTGTGGGGCGCGTCGTTTTCCGAGCGTGTGTCGGTCGGCATGCTCAAGGTGGTCCAACGCATTGGCGGGATCGCGGCGGGCGCCTTCGAGGAGGACGATCGCCTCGTGGGATTCGTGTTCGGCCTAACCGGCGTCGAAGGTGGACGGCTCGTGCACTGGTCGGACATGCTCGCCGTGCGCGAAGGGCTGCGCGACCACGGCATCGGCCGCCGGCTGAAGGAGTTCCAGCGTGACACGGTGCGCAAACTCGGCGTGTCTCGCATCTACTGGACGTTCGACCCCCTCGTCTCCCGCAACGCGCATTTCAATCTGACCCGGTTAGGCGCGCACGTCGTGGAATACGTGCCGGACATGTACGGCGGCGATACGAACAGCGCGCTGCACCGCGGCGTGGGGACCGACCGGTTCATCGTCGCCTGGGACATCGATCGCGCGGGGGCCGGCATCATCGGTGACGAGGCAGCGAACGGCGAGTCGCCCCACATCGATGCGCCGGTTCTCAACCCGGTGGGCGCCGACGGCCTGCCGGCGATTCCGAACGTCGATGGTGATTTACCGACGACAGTGCGCGTCGCCGTACCCGAAGCGATCGAGCGGGTGCAGGCGCACTCCGTCGAGAACGCGGCCCGCTGGCGCGCGAGCACGCGCCGGGCGTTCATGTGGGCGCTCGACAAGGGCTATCACGTGAGTGCGTTCCATCGCGATGACGGGGCGCACTACGGGTTCTACGTCTGCACGCGGGATCATCGTTAGGCGCTGGCAGCGCGGAGTCCCGCAGCGACGGATCCGGTGACGTCGATCGGTTCGACAAATTTGGAATCGTGTTGGTGGTCACGACGCGCGCCGCGGCCCGATCGGAAGTCGGGACTTCCCCTATGTGATGTCCTGCCGACGCCGACTGTCGGGCTCCCACGCCGGAGCGACTCTATCACTCCTAAACGTGATGGAATCGCGGAGGCCACTATGGCGGTCCCCACACTGGGCTGCGTGAGTGTCGAGGGTCAGGTCGGCTCCGGTTTCGAACGTGTGCGAGATGCGTTTGCCGCAAACTTCGCCCGTCGCCACGAGCTCGGCGGAGCGTGCTGCGTGTACGTGGATGGTGAAAAGGTCGTCGACCTCTGGGGCGGCGTTCGCAACAAAAAGACGGGCGAGCCGTGGGAGCGGGACACGATGGTGGTTGTTCACTCGGCCACCAAGGGTCTCGCCGCAATGACGCTGGCCGTCGCACATTCACGCGGCTGGCTCGATTACGACGAGCGCGTGTGCGCCTATTGGCCGGAGTTCGCGCAGCAGCACAAGGAGCGCATCACCGTCCGGCAACTCCTGGCACATCAAGCCGGGCTGTTTGCGATCGACGAACCCGTTAGTCGCGACGATGTCGCGGACCTCGATCGGCTTGCCGTGATTCTCGCGCGCCAGAAGCCGGCGTGGGAGCCCGGGACGCGTCAGGCTTATCACGGGCTGACGCTCGGGTTCTACGAGGGCGAGTTGATGCGACGCGTGGATCCACGTCATCGCACTCTCGGCCAGTTCTTCCAGGACGAGATTGCGCTGCCGCTTGGAGAGGATTTTTATATCGGGCTGCCTGTCGAGATCCCGAGCGCGCGTCTCGCCACGCTGTCGCCTCCGGGCCCGATCGAGATGTTGATCGGGTTCCGCCCTCTGCGACTTCTGGTCGAGGGGCTGAACCGCCGCTCGAATATCTCTCGCGCGCTCAGCGTGAACCCCGGTACGTCGGTCTACCTCGATGAGTCGCGCGTGTACGCGCGCAATCTGGAGGTCCCGGCGGGCGGCGGAGTGGGTACCGCGCGCGCAATGGCGCACGCGTATGGCGTCTTCGCGACCGGCGGAGGCGAGCTGGCGCTACGACGCGACACGTTGGACTTGCTGGCTGCGCCGGCGATTCCCCCCGTGCGCGGGTTCTACGACGAATGTCTGAAGGCCGAGGTTCAGTTCTCACTCGGCTTCATGAAGTCATGTGACAACTGGCGCTTCGGTGGTACGGGCTCGTTTGGCTCGCCAGGCACTGGCGGCGCGTTAGGCTTTGCCGATCCGGACGCCGGCATTGGATACGGGTATGTGACCAGCCGGATGGGCACGGTATTCACCGGCGATCCGCGCGATGTCGCTCTGAGGGACGCGGTCTATGGTGCTCTCGGGTCTCGTTTGCATCAGCACAGGGCGCCAGGACGGGTCTCGTGATGCGCACGAGCACGGTCGGAGAGGGCCTGAACGGGCGTCGGGAATTCCCCTATGCGACGTCCTGCCGCTGCCGACTGTCGGCGCGCAGCCGTGGAGCGACTGTATCTCTCGAACCTTCACCGTTGGTGCACCATGCGAGCGCCCTTCGTGGACCGGCGCGATGCCGGCCGGGCATTGGCCGGGAAGCTGCGGCGGTATGCCGGACTGCCGGATGTCCTTGTGCTGGGATTACCGCGGGGCGGCGTTCCCGTCGCGTACGAAGTCGCGACGGCGTTAGGCGCTCCGCTCGACGTGTTCGTCGTGCGGAAACTCGGCGTGCCCGGGCATGAGGAGATTGCCTTCGGCGCCATTGCCAGCGGGGGCGTGCGGGTGCTGGACTCATCGGTCGTTGCCCAATTGCGGATCTCCGATGCGATGATCGAGCGCGTGACGCAGATGGAACGCTCCGAGCTCGAGCAGCGCGAGGCGCTGTACCGTCCCGAACGCCGGTTCAGCGACGTCGAGGGACGGACGGTGATTCTCGTGGACGACGGCATCGCGACGGGCGCGAGCATGTACGCTGCCGTGCTGGCGCTGCGTCAGGAGCGTCCCGCGAGGATCATTGTCGCGGCTCCCGCGGGGTCGGCCGACGGCATCCGCGCTTTGTCCGCCGTGGCCGATGCCTGCGTGTGCGTCGTGACGCCGCCGCTTTTCCACGCGGTTGGTATGTGGTATTTGGACTTCGAACAGACCACGAACAAGGAGGTCCGGGATCTCCTGCGTGACGCCCGCGCGCGTACGGCGGAGGCGGCTGGGCGAGCCACCTGATCCCTCGCTGGAGGACGCAATGACCACCCACCTGCAGGTTGCCACCGTCGCGATTCCCGTGCGCGGCGCAACGCTCACGGGCGACCTCGCCATACCCGATAGGGCTAACGGAATAGTCGTGTTCACGCACGGCAGCGGCAGCAGCCGCCTCAGTCCGCGTAACGACCGTAACATAGGCGCAACGCCGAGCGCTTCAGATGAGCTGAGTCCATTTGTCGCGTCGCCATGACCTGGCAGACAGCGATCCGATGCTGTACGGCGTCGCCCGACCCACGGGTCGCGATTCCCTGACAGATCGTATGACGCGTCGCCTGCATGTTGGACATCGTTCGCGGTACATGACGATCTGATGGCGCCCACGACGACGGGTTGGCTATGCTGTCACTTCAGGACCTCGCTTCGATCTCTCGAGGGCTGCGCGATGAACACGTGCTTACCGTGTACCTCGACTCCGGCTTCGATGACCCGGCGCTCCGCACGGCATGGCGGGAGAAGATCGATCGCTCCATAAAGAACGTTCGGCGACACCTCGTAGCCGCATCGCACGCAGAAAAGGCGAGCTTCGAGCACTGTGTCGAGCTGCTCAATCAGCGGCTTTCTGAACTTGCCGGCGGGGTTGGCGCGCCGGGTTGGGTTGCACTCATCACCGTGCAGGGTGTGCGCGTGGCTGAAAAAATCCGAGCGCCAATGCCGACTCTGGCCCTCTGGACCATCGGCGCCTGTGTGGCACCATACGTCCGCGCGCTGAAGCAGGAGCGGCCAGTTGTCGTGATTGTGGCCGACGCGTCGACGGCGCGACTCTATCGCTATGTGAGGGGAGTCGTGGAACCCGCGCATATTCTTCGCGCGCGCGCAGTCATGGAGGAACCTGTGCACATGGGTGACGCCCCGCGTCCCGGGTTTCACACGGGAACGCGTGGAACGACCGGGCGAGACGCGTCGCGGTTGGCCCATCGGGTCGCGACGGATCGCCTGATCGAGGAGGTCACGCGACGGAGTCTCGAGATGGCAGGCCACGACGGGTGGATCATCGTCGCCGGCATTCCCGAGGTCGGGACTCACATCGCGCGCACGCTGGACGGGCTTGCTTCGGGCCGGGTGCTCCACCTGCATGGAGTCGACGTTCACTCGACCGATGCCGGTGTGCGAGCGGCAGCGGAGCGCGGCGCGTCGCAGTTGCGCGACGAAATGGACGTGCGCCGGGTGGCAGAGATCACAGGTGCGGCCGACGACCCACGGCTGGTGACCTGCGGTCCGGCCGCGACTCGCAGAGCGCTCGATTGCGCGTCGGTACGCGAGTTGTACCTCACGCCGCGGTTCGTCGAAGGCCATCTCGCCGATGCGGAATACTCCGTGCGGGCGGCGATCGCACAGAGCGCCACGATCGAAGAGGTCTCGCGCGTTGCGGCGCAACGGCTGGACGAGTTCGGAGGTGTGGGCGCGCGGTTGCGCTTTGCCGCTCGAACGTGAACGTCATGTTTCACGGAGCAGCGCGCGAGGTGACGGGATCCTGTCACGTCGTCCACGTCGGGCAGTCGGCCGTCGCGTTGGACTTCGGTCTCTTTCAGGGACACCGCCGCGAGGCGAACGACAAGAACCTCGCGCTGCCGTTCACGCCCGAACATCTGAGCGCCGTCATCCTTTCGCACGCGCATCTCGATCATGCGGGACGCCTGCCCGTGCTCGCGCGCTTCGGATTCAACCGCCCCGTCTATTCCACGCCGGCCACCCGCGACCTGTGCGCGATCATGCTGGCAGACGCGGCGCGCCTGGCGCAGCGCGACGCCGAGTATCTGGCGCGACGCAATCGGCCGGTGGTCGCGCCGCTCTACGATGAGCGCGATGTGGCGCGCTTGATGCCTCACTTCAAATGCGTGCCGTACGACACGCCGGTTGCCGTTGCGCCGGGCATTCGCGCAACGTTCCTCGACGCGGGGCATATCCTGGGGTCGGCGTCGGTGGTATTCGAGTGCAGCGAGAACGGGAGGACGCGCCGGCTGGTCTATTCGGGCGACATCGGCCGGCGGGGGCTCCCGATCATTCGCGATCCGCATCCGCCTAACGGTGCCGATGCGGTCATCATGGAATCGACGTACGGCGACCGCGACCACATATCGATCGCCGACATGCCGGCCCAACTCGCGCGCGTCGTGCGCGACACCGCGGCGCGCGGCGGCCGCGTGTTCATTCCCGCGTTCGCGGTGGGTCGCGCCCAGGAGCTGCTGCACGATCTGCATGCGCTTCGGCGCTCGGGCGCCATACCGCCGATTCCGATCGTCCTCGACAGTCCGCTGGCGATCGCGGCGACCTCCGTATTTGCCGCGCATCGCGAGGACGCCGATCTCGGCGAGCCGCTCGTGAGGGCCGTCCGCGATTTCCTGTCGTTCGAGGGCCTCGAGTTGACGCAGGATGTGGAGGCGTCCAAAGCGCTGAATCTCCGAACCGGTCCGATGATCATCATCGCGGGATCGGGCATGGTGGAAGGCGGCCGCATTCTTCACCACCTCTTGCGTGGCACGCCGGACCCGCGCAACACGATTCTCATCGTCGGCTTCATGGCCGAGAACACGCTGGGTCGTCGAATCGTCGAGCGGCGGCCTGCGCTGCGGATACTCGGCGAAGAGGTGCCGCTGCGCGCGCACGTGGAGATCTTGAACGGCTACAGCGCGCACGCCGATCGCGGCGAGCTGCACGATTGGGTTCGCGCGGTGCGGGGCGCGGGTGCGCGAGACCTGCCGGTGTTCCTGGTGCACGGCGAGGCAGGGGCGCAGGACGCGTTCGCGGCCCGGTTACGCGGGGATGGCTTCTCGGTGACGATTCCCGAGCGCGGGTCCCTCTACGCCGTTTGACGCCTAACGCACTACGCTACCGCGCGGGGCGGACGACGCGGGGACTCGATGCCCCGACGAGATCGCAGCGGGCGTGTCAGGCAAACGATGACAGCTCGCCCTCAGACGGCCGACACCGGGCGGCCGCGCCGCTCGTCATGTATGGCGAAGCCCTCTCCACAGCGGGTGACATGACTAGTCTGCCCAGCACCGTCTCAGTCGCGTCGGGTCCCGCCGCCGCGGCGCCGCCGGCACGCGGCGTGCCAGCCGCATGGGCTACGCACGCGCGCCTGCTCATCGCTGCCATTGCGGTGGTCCTTGGCATCGCACTCCTTCCGTACGCCTCGGGATTGATGGGCGCGATCGTGTTGTACGTGATCTCCGCACCGATGTACCGAAGGATGGCCGCTCGCACCGGCGCGGGGCCGGCGGCCGTCGGCATCAGCGTGTCCGCACTCGTCCTGGTGCTGGTGCCGGCCGTGTGGCTCACGGTCACTGCGTTAGGCAGCGTGCCCGACGCGTTGGGGCAGGTGGGCCGCAGCACGACCTTTGCCCACCTTCAAGAATTGCGCGTCGGGCAATGGGAGATCGGTGCGCAGCTCGCGCGCATCGGGGAAGTGGTATTCGGTTGGATCTCGCGAGAGGCCTTCGCGGTGCTGGGCGGCATCACGCGGGCCGTGATCAACCTCGTGATCGCCGTGATCGGCCTCTACTACCTGCTTCGTTCGCGCGATGCCGGCTGGTCGTACGTGCGGCCGATCATCCCGTTTTCCGACGCGGGCGCCGAGGCGCTCCGGTCGCGGTTCACGAGCGTGACCCGGGCGGCCGTCCTCGGCATCCTGGCAACGGCGCTGACGCAGGGCTCCACTCTTGCGTTAGGCTTTTGGATCGTCGGATTGCCCAACGTCCTCGTTTGGGGAGTCGTCACGGGACTCGTTTCGATCTTGCCGATCCTCGGCAGTGCACTCGTGTGGATACCGGGCGTGCTCGTGCTCACCGCGAACGGGCGGTACGGCGCGGCCGGCGTTCTCCTGGCCATCGGGCTCGTCGTGGTGTCCAACGTCGACAACGTCGTCCGGCCCCTGGTGTACCGGCATGTCTCGGGCCTGCATCCGTTAGTCACGTTGGTCGGCGCCTTTGCGGGCGTGCGCCTGCTCGGACTCGCCGGATTGTTGCTCGGCCCGCTCGCCATCTCGTTTTTCTTCGAGACCCTGCGCATCTATGGCGAGGAGTACGCCGCCGCCGCGCCGCGCGGACTGTGACCAACGCTTGAGGCTCTGGCCGGCGATCGCGGGCACGAGCGCGAACCCCAGGACGAGCAGCCAATCGTGCACGGCGAGCGGCGACAGCTCGAGCAGCCGAGCGAGCGGCCGGAAGAGGACCGTGGCGACCTGCAACCCGATCGCGAGGATGAGCGCACCGACGGCGGCGCGATTGGCCATGGTCTGTCGAACCGTGCGCACCGCCGATTCGCTGCGTGCGTTCCCGAGGTGGAAGAGTTGGGCGAGCGCGAGGGTGGTGAACGTCATGGTGCGCGCGTGCACCGGGGTGGCGCGCAGCAACACGACATCCACCCAGAACACGCCGAGCGCAGCCGCGGCAATCAGCGCGGCGTACCAGATCGTTAGGCGGAGGAGCCCGGGCGACAGAAATGCCTTCTTCGGGTCGCGCGGCGGCACGTGCATCGCATCGGCATCGGGCGGCTCGACGGCAAGGGCGAGAGCAGGGAACGTGTCCGTGACCAGGTTGAGCCACAAAATCTGCAGCGCGGTCAGCGGCGTCGGCAGTATGGCGAGTCCCGCGCCGACGATCGTCAGAATCTCGCCCAGATTGCAGCTCAAGAGGTAGAACGTGAACTTGCGGATGTTGGCGTAGATGGTTCGTCCTTCCTCGACCGCGGCCGCGATCGTCTGAAATCGGTCGTCCGTGAGAATGACGGCGGCCGCTTCCTTGGCCAGGTCGGTCCCGCGAACGCCCATGGCGACGCCGATGTTTGCCTGCCGCAGCGCCGGCGCGTCGTTGATACCGTCGCCGAGCATGGCGACGACATCCCCGCGCCGCTGCAGCGCCACGATGATGCGCAGCTTCTGCTCCGGGTTGAGGCGGCTGAAGACACCCGCGCGGGCGGCAATCCGTGTGAGCTCCGCGTCACTCATTGCATCCACATCGCGTCCGTCGACGACGTCCTCGCCTTGCGTTAGGACGCCGAGGTCGCGTGCGAGCGCGGCCGCGGTGAGGGACTGGTCGCCGGTGAGCATGACGGTACGAATCCCGGCGCCGCGGAGCGCGTGCACCGCGTCCACCGCGCCGGCCGCCGGCGGGTCGGTGAGGCCGGTCAGAGCGACGAACGTGAGGTGGTGAAGCTCCTCGACATCGGCTGCGGCGACCGCGCCGAACGCGAGCGCGATGATCCTGAGTCCCCGCGCGGCCATGCCAGCGTTCTGCGCGAGAATGCGATCACGCTCGGCAGCGGTGAGCGGACGAGCGCCACCGGGACCGAGGACCCGTGCGCAACGATCGAGGATACGAACCGGCGCACCCTTCGTGAACGCGACGAGGGCCCCTCCAGCGTCCCGGTGAAACGTCGCCGTCAGCATTCGCGCGCTCGAGAACGGCGCCTCGCCCACCTCCTGAAATTGCGCGGCCAGCGCGACTCGCTCGAGCTGCGCTTTGCGCGCCGCGACAAGGAGGGCGGCATCCGTCGGATCGCCGTGGGCCGCCCAACCGTGCTCGGTGGACATCACCTCGGCGCGACTCGAGAGCGCCGCGATGCGAAGCGCGGCAACGAGCTGCGCGTCGCGTAGCGGGTCGACCGGCGCGCCGGCCTCCCGGAACTCGCCTAACGGCGCATAGCCGGCGCCGGTGACGTCGACCGTCCGTTGCATCATCCAGATCGTGGTCACGGTTTGTTCGCCGGCGGTGAGGGTGCCGGTCTTGTCCGTGCAGACGACGGTCGCCGCGCCGAGGGTTTCGACCGACGGCAGCCGCCGGACGAGCGCGTGGCGGCGAGCCATGCGGCGCACGCCGAGCGCCATCGTGATCGTGACGACCGCCGGCAATCCCTCGGGCACGGCGGCCACGGCCACCGCGATGCCGGTCTCCAGGATCTCGCCTAACGGAGTGTGCTTGACGAGCTCGAGCACGGCGACGACCGCGCCTGCGGCGATGGCCACGCCTGCCAGCCGGGCGGCGAGGGTATCGAGGCGTCGCTCGAGCGGCGTCGCTTCATGGGCGATCGACGCCGTGAGTATGCCGATCCTCCCAATTTCCGTATTCGACCCGGTCGACACGACTACTGCCTCGCCGTGTCCCGACACCACGGTCGTCGCCTTGTAGACCATGGTCGCGCGATCGGGCAGCGGCGCGTCGAGGGCCACGCCGGCATCCGCTGCCTTCAATACCGGGACGGATTCACCGGTAAGGGCGGCCTCGTTGATGCGCACCTCGGTTGCCGACAGGAGGCGCGCGTCGGCTGGCGCCGTGTAGCCGGCCTCTAGCTGGATGATGTCACCGGGCACGAGCTCGCGCGCGGGAACGACCCGCGTGCGGCCGCCGCGCACCACCGTGGCCAGCGGCACCTCGAGTGAGCGGATGGCGTCCATCGCCATTCGCGCACGCCACTCGGTCAGCACGCCTAACGCAGCGTTCAGGATGAGCACCGCTACGATCGTCGCGGCGTCGATGGCATCGCCCGTCGCCACCGCAACCGCGGCTGCGGCGGCCAACAGCAGCGATACCAGACTCGTGATCTGCGGTCGGATCAGGTCCCACAGCCGTGCACGGGGCGGCGGTGCGAGCGCGTTCGCGCCGTACACGGAAAGTCGCCGCGCCGCCTCGTCATCGCTGAGTCCCAGTGCAGGAGCGCGGAGCGCGTCCAGCACGTCCCGCGCCGGCAGCGCGTACCAAGGGCGAACGAGCGCCAGCTGGCTGGCCTCATCGCTCGTCGCGGAGCCGGACATGCCGCTCGCCTGTTCGGTAGGATGGCCGAAGCGCGTCACTAGTCGATGGGACCATCCGACGGAATCGTGGCGTCGAGGAAGAACGGCGGATACTCGTCACGCAGGAGCAACCGGTACGCTTCCACGCGCGTGCTCCATACCAACACGCCGACACCGCCGGCGCCTAACCCGGATCTCGCGTGGTCTTGCCATTCCCATGAAAACGCAGCGGCCGCGGTCCCGCCGACGATGATCAGGTGTGGGATTGCAAGCAGGAACCGGAACGCGGTCGTGAGCCGATTGCGCGGCTCGGTCGCCGGCTCGATGCGAACACGCGCCGGGTAGCCGGCATCATGGGTGATCGCGGGTGCGAGTGAGCTCATGTCGACCTCCTGTGCTTTGAGACTGCGCACCGGCAGTCGATACGTCTGTCGGTGAAAGACAGGATCGGCCGTAAGGGAACGGCGAGCTTACCGATCTCGCCGCGCTGTTCGCCCACCCAAGTTCGTCCGCTCAGGTGTTCGCGCCCGCGGGCGACCTTAGCGCGAGAGCCGCGGTGTTCGCCGCGGCGGCAACCGAAATGTTCGGTCTGTGGGCAGTTGATTCGGCCGCAGACGTGTGACCGATACGTCATCACGACGCCCGTGGATGGTCGCATTGGTCGAATCCGGGACGCCGATCATCGAGTTCCGTGATCCGACGACGCTCGACGCCATCACCCAGGTCCTCTCGACCGATGCGGTGTCGGTGCATCCCGGCGCGCGCGTGACGATCGAGGGTTGGGGCGGGACGCTTCCCCTCGCCGCGGGCGTCCGCCGCGTGGAAGCATCGGCGTTCACGAAGGTGTCGGCGTTAGGCATCGAGGAACAGCGTGTCGAAGTCATCGCGTGGATCGAACGTCCACCGCCGACGTTAGGCGACCGGTCTCGCGTTCGTGTGCGCATCGTCACGTGGGAGGCGGCGGACGTCCTCCAGGCACCGGTGAGCGCGCTGTCACGCGACGGCCGGGGATGGTACGTGTACGTCGTGCTCGACGGACGGGCGAGGCGCCGCGATGTCGAACTGGGCCACCGCAGCAATCGCCAGGCGGAAGTCGTGTCGGGCCTCGCCGATGGGGACGTCGTCATCCCGTATCCGAGCGACCAGATCTCCGACGGGACGCGTATCCGCGCCACCTGACGCGGATGCCCTCCCGCGGCAGCCGCCATGTCCGTTAGAATCACGTCGGGACGCCGGGGTCGCCGCCTCAGGGATTGCCTGACGTCGGCCACGATGGTGCACGGCAATTGCCGGACATCGCGACCGGACTTTGCCCGATGGTCCCGGGACGGCGCGTCCGCCACTTTGGATCGCGAAAGGCGTTCTCCCTCGCACTTCGACATCATGGAGGCCATATGTGGCATGTGCTTCGTTCCGGACTGGTATTGGTCGCAATCGCCTGCACGGCGCCGGTCGCCGCGGCGCAGGGCGCGCCCCATGGCCATCTGATCATGGTGCACCTGGTCGATCGGCCTAACGGCCAGTTCGCGTTCGACCCCGCCACGATCAATGCCCAGCGCGGCGATACCGTGCGGTTCGTCCAACAGAGCACGGCGCCGCATAACGTGTCGTTCCGCACGCATCCCAAAGATGCCAAGCTCGGAGACGCCGCCGTCGGTTCGTACATCATCAACAAAGGTCAGACCTACGATCTGGTGATCGACGCGCGCTTCCCCGATGGCACGTACACGTTCGCCTGCGACCCCCACGAGTCGGTCGGCATGAAAGGCACGCTCGTCGTCGCGTCTCACCCCTAGCGCATCACCATCTCCTCGCGTCCGGCGCGAGGCCATTTCACAGGAGGACAAAATGCGTGCGTCCCCGGGCGCCTGCCGCGTGCGGTTCGCGGCCGTCGGTCTTCTCGGTGCTGTTGTAATCGCGGTCACGACACGACCGGCCATCGCGGAGCCAGTCACGCGAAGCACAGCGGATACGACGGATCCGTTCGGCTACGTTCGCGCCGACCGCATCAATCTGCCCGCGGGCGCCTATCGCGCCGCTTTCGCCCATAAGATTCCGAGCTTCTCGCGGCAGACCAAGCTCGCGTGCAGCGCGTGTCACTATGGATTCCCCGAGCTCACGCCGTTCGGGCGGTTGTTCAAGCTCAACGGCTATACGCTCACCGCGCTGCCGACGATCGTGGGCGGCGATTCGGTGCGTCAAACGCTCGAGCTGGCTCCAATTCCGCCCGCGTCAGCGATGGTCATCACGTCGCTCACACACCTCAAGACAGCGTTGCCCGAGACCCAGAACGACGCGACGGCCTTTCCCGAGCAGTTGAGTGTGTTCCTCGGCGGACAGGTGACGCCAAAGATCGGCGCCTTTACGCAGCTCACCTACGCTGCCGATGAGGGATCGCTCGGTATCGACAACACGGAATTTCGTTTCGCCGATCATGGCACGGTGGCCGGCAAGCAGGTGATCTACGGCCTCACGCTGAACAACAACCCGAGCATGCAGGATCTCTGGAACACGACACCGGCGTGGGGATTTCCGTTCGTCGCTTCGAGCGTCGCTCCATCGCCGGCGGCCGCGTCGCAGGTCGAGGGAGCGTTCGCCCAACAAGTGGTGGGACTCGGCGCATACGCCATGTGGGACCAGACGCTCTACGCCGAAATCACGACGTACCGTACGGCCCAACAGGGCGTCGCACCGCCGCCCGGGCCGACGACGTCTAACGCGAACCGCGGCGTGATTCCGTATTGGCGAGTCGCCGTGCAACGCTCGTTCGGGCCGAACTACCTGATGGTCGGAACGTACGGCCTGGCGGCGACGCTCTACCCGACCGGCGTGAGCCAGTTCACCAATCGCTTCACCGACGTCGGCGTGGATGCGCAGTACGAGCGCACGTTAGGCAAAGGGGTGCTCATCGGCCGCACGACGTATCTGCACGAGCGCCAGTCGCTCGCCGGCTTGATCGAGACGGCAGGCGATGCGCCGCTGCCGAATCCGACCAATGCGCTGAACGAATTCCGCATCAACGCATCGTACCTGCCGTCACCGCGGTTCACGTTCACCGCCGGCTATTTCACCGCCACGGGAACGCGCGACACGGCGCTCTTTGCGCCCGCGGCGGTCAGCGGCAGCGTGAACGGGTCGCCGAACAGCAGCGGGGGCATCGGAGAGATCGACTTCAATGCGTGGTTGAACACGCGTCTCGGTGCCCAGTACATCGTATACAGCAAGTTCAACGGTGCCTCGAACGGTTACGACGGTGTCGGCCGCAATGCGTCGGACAACAATACGCTCTACCTCTTCCTCTGGGTCGCCTTCTGATGTGTGCCGCGAATGCGTTCCAGTGGACGACTGGCGCAATTGGCCTGGCGGCTGGCGCGTATGCAGGCATTGTCGGTGTGATGTGGCTCCGGTAGGGCATTCAGCGCCCTCCGGAGTCGAGCATGCGGATCCTTTGCTCGACCGGTTCATGCGCGATCTACGAGGTTGCCGGCGCGAGGCCGAGCGGCGCACCATTTCGCGTCCTCGCCCTCGGTTAGGCACAGCATGACCGAGACTCGCACCCGAACGAACACAGGGCCACTCGCAGCACGAGTGGCCCTGTGTCGCATTGCAACCGGTACGCGAGTGCCTACGCAGCCATGCCCGACGGGGCTTGGCCCGGGGCGGCCGACTCCGGCGACTACGCCGTGATCACCAGCCGGTCATCCACTTCGCGAACTCCGGGCGCCTGCCACGCGGCGCGCTCCGCGTCCCGGCGCTCCGACGACGAGCGCACGCTGCCCTTGAGCGTCACCTTGCCGTCGGCCGTCTCCACGGTGATGCGATCCGCTTCGACTTCGGCGCTGCGCTTGAGCGCACTCTCGATCTTGGTCTTCACATCGAACGTCGAAAGCACCGGCGCGAGCCGGATGAAGTTGGAGACGCCCTTCACACCGACCAGGTGCCGCACGGCGGCCGATGCGGCCTCCTTCTGGTACTGCCAGTCCACGTCGCCGCGCAGCGTGACCAACCCCTTTTCGACCGTTGCCGTTACCGCGTTCTTGGGCACCTGGACGTCCCAATTCAACGCGTTCACCACGGCATGTGCGATGTCCGTGTCATCGCGCACGTGCTCGCCCGGCAACTGCACGGTCAGCTCTTCGGCCACCGCGCGCACCCCGTTCACGCGTTCCGCCGCGAGCTCGGCTGCGAACTTGTCCGTGTACGAGCGCACCGTTCCGCGGAGCGTCACCACGCCGTCCTTCACGGCGATGGCGATCTCTTTCTCGTTGATGCTCGGATCCCAGCGTAGTTCCTCGGCGACGTCACGCTGGAGCTGCAGATCGGGTTTCATGTGTTCCTCCCATGGTTTTTCGGTTAGGCGTTGCGTCTCACCATGTCAGAAGTAGGGTACGCCATCGCATCGTGGCCCGCCGTCGGCGGATCCCGCAAAGCGTGTCGGGAATTGCCGGACCGTCGAATTTCGGCGCGCGATGGGATCTAGAGCGCGGTCGGAAACGTCTCGGGCACCTCACCCCGATTCCACACTCCGGTGCGTTCGAGCGGCTCGACGGCCCGCGTCTCATCGTAGTGAAGAATCCCGTCGAATTGCCTCGACAGCCGCGCAGAGAAGTAGTGGCTGAGCCGCTCCGTTTCCGGGCGATAGATGACGCCGATGGCGCGTTCGATGCGCACGTCGTCGAGCGTCGTCGCAACCGCACTCGGGGCGCGCAGGTCGAGAAAGAAATTGCGCGGTGCGTCATGGAAGACCGCTTCATAGCTCTCGGGGAGCGCTGGACGCACAACCTTCCGTTCGGCGGGGGCGTCCCAGTCGGAAGCCGCGGTCACGGTTCCGCGATACGTCGTGAATCCCAGTGTGACGATCTCGGCGCCGAATTGTTGACGTGCCAACTGACCGACATTCAGCTCTCCGCCGGCGCCGAGCTCGGTCGCGCGCGCGTCGCCCACGTGCGAATTGTGCGCCCACACCACGACCTTGGAGCTCAAAGAAGATCGATCGAGAAACGACACCAGCGCTTGCAGTGTGTCGGTCATGTGTTGATCCCGCAGGTTCCACGACTGAACGCGACTTCCGAACATGGAGCGGTAGTAACGCTCGGCGTTTCGAACCACGCGTGCGTTCTGCTCGGTGAAAAAAAGATCATCCGCCGCCACGCGCCCGTCGCGTTGGGCGTAATCGGCTGCTGAGCGCCGCAGATCAACGAGCTGCTCCACCACCTCGCGCTCGCACGACGGAGCCAGACCATAGCTCGCCGCGTAGCCGTATGCCTGCGGATCTTCGCCGAACTGCTCGAAGCACGCGTACCGGTACTGCGCCCGCTTCGCCGCTGCGGGGTCGACGACGCGCAAGTACTCGAGCACCGCGGCCATCGACGCGTGCAGGCTGTACAGGTCCAACCCGTAAAATCCGACCTTTCGTGCCACGTCCGGCTGCTGGTCGTTGAACTCCCGCAGCCATCCAACGAAATCGAGGACGTCGGCGTTGCGCCACATCCATTGCGGGAAGCGCCGGAATCCGCCGAGCGCTTCCGACGCATCCGCGTCGGTTCCCGTGCCGCGCACGTAGCGGTTGACGCGATACGCATCGGGCCAATCGGCCTCGGCTGCGACCGCGACGAAGCCGCGTTCGCGAATGAGGCGCTTGGTGATCTCGGCCCGAATGCGATAGAACTCGTGCGTGCCGTGTGAGGCCTCGCCGATGAGCACCACGCGCGCGTCGCCGACGAGCGCCATGACCGGATCGAAATCTTCGCGCGCGCCGGTGAGCGGGCGTGCCGCGTCGCGAATCACGTGGGCGAGCGATCGCCTAACGGGGCTGGTCATTGGTCCTCCGCCACAGGACGTCCGGGTTGGGCCGCGCGTGCGGTGGGCTGCTCGAGTGCGCGGGCGAGGGTCACGTCGTGGCCGTACAGGTCGGGATAGAAGGAGACCACGCCGAGCCGGTTCACGACGGCGGTCGCATAGAGGATGAACACCTCCACGGGGCGGTCGAGTGTCACGGTGCGGGATTGCTCGCCGTGCATCGCGGCCGTGATGGACGACGGCGTCCACTCATCCTGGCCGCCTAACGCAAACGCCGCGAGGCCGACCGGATCTTCGACCCGGATGCATCCGTGGCTGAAATCCCGCCGCGCGCGAAGGAAGAGCGCCGTGTCCGGCGTGCCGTGCAAGTACACGTTGTGGGCATTTGGGAACACGAACTTCACCAGGCCAAGGGCGTTGTTCGCACCGGGCCGCTGGCGCAGGCGCAGGGTCCCCGCCGCCACGCGGGCCAGCGTGTTCGGCGTGATCGGATAGATTCTCGCCTGCGCGTCGGAGCCCCGCACGATCTCGAGCGACTGGTGCGCAGCGTAGCCAGTGTCCGGCCGCAAGAGCGGAATGAGCTCCTTGATCGCAATGCTCTTCGGCACGTCCCAGTATGGGCGAAACACGATCTGCAGCATCGTTCCCTCGAAGACCGGCGTGGCGCGCCGCATTCGGGAGGCGCCGAGGATCACGTTCGTGATGAGATCGGGATGGGCCGCGATCGAATCGCTCTCGAACGCAACCAGTCGGAAAGCAGGAATGTTGATGGCCACGTAGCGCAGCGGCGGACGGCGTGGCAGCCAGCGCCAGCGCTCGAGGCTGAGTTCCATCTGCGTCACGCGTTGCGCGATCGGGACACGCAGGGCGGCGAACGTGGAAGGTCCGATGATGCCATCGGGCTCGAGGCCGTGTCGCTGCTGGAATCGTTCGACAGCGGCGACGATTTCGGGCGTGTATTCTTGCGGACCCGCCGTGCGGTCGCGGGTCGTGGTATCGCCTGCGAGATCACCGACGGCGATCAGCAGCCGGAGCAGCGTGGGCATGTCGGCGTACGTATCGCCCGGGCGAATGGACCGACGCGCGCGCTGCGGCGGTCGAAGGGACGAGTCGGCAGCGAGCGTCTGATAGCGTGCCAGGGCGTTCTCGAGGGCCTGGTAGCCGGCGTATTGCGGCTCGACTCGGCGAATCATCGCGGGCACATCGTCGGCTCGACTCACGTCGCGTGCCAAGGCGGCGAGGTCGAGGTCGTCGCGACGCGGAAGCGCGAACCCGAGGGACGCTGGGTCGACGCGTCCCTGGCCGAGATGGCCCATGAGCAACAGGAGCGACCGGGACAGCGCCACATCGAACGCGATGCGCTCCGTTAGGCCAGCAGGCGCGGCGGCGATCAACGCCATCCAATCGGCGAGGCCGTCGGCGTCGTAGTCCTGCGGACGCAGGCCTAACGCTTGCACGCGGCTCAGAAAGTTGACGACGGCGGATGCCTGTGGCGTCGGGCCGCCGTCCGGGACCCACGCCGGAGACCAGTTGCGCTGTGCGTAGAACCGGACCACCGCTTCGTCCACTTGCGGTGACCCATCGGGCGCCTCCGCCATACTCGTGATGACCGCCCGGCGCAGCATCGCCTCGGTACCGAGCGTGTCGGCCGTCTGCGCGCGCGCGCGATCGGACACGGCGCACGCGGCGGCGAGACACCACAAGCCGACCAGGAGCGTGCGCCCGATCCCGCTGGTGAAGGACGCGCGTGGTGACATGCCCCTCACCCGGTCCGAGGTGCGGACAGCGTCGCCTGTTGGTCGCCGTCGCCGACCTGCGGTTGTGCGTCGAATGGCGGCGCGCTGGGTTTGCCATCGAGCGCGCGCAGCAGTTGGTCGCGCGCGCGATCGATGTCGTGAGTTGCCGGAGCACTCGACAACTCGATCTCGGCTACCTGCGATGCG
>DATJET010000121.1:0-2672 GCA_035496295.1 Gemmatimonadaceae bacterium | reverse complement strand
TGGCGGCTGGACACTCCGAAGCGCGCTCGAGTCGGATACCAGCCGCACGAGTAAGCCTGCGTCAGGACACACGGCACGCTGGTGACGTCAATCAGCCCGGTAACGTGTGCGATGCGGGCTCCCGGTACAGTCGAGAGGCCTTTACGGCGGAGAATGTCCCGAACGCTCCGCCGGCGCTCGTTAGGCGCTGATGGGAAGCGTGAGCGACTGCACCCAGAGCTCGGCCAGATGCGTGAGATACCGCTCCAGTCCGGAGTGCAGGTGCTGGGTGGCGACAACGGGCGCGTCGACCGTGCGCACGAGCCACTGTCCGTCGGCCCGTATGCGGACTGCGGCGACGATGTCCTGTCCGCGCCGAGCAATGATCCACTCCTCATTCCCTTCGGCTAGGCTCCGCCGCACGGCGTCGGGCGTGTACTGGGCACCGAGAGCGGCAATTCGGGATGCGTCCGGCGTATCCGCGAACTCGAAGGAGTAGCGCGGCGGCTGAAAGGGCACCGTCCGCGGTTCGTCGAGCACCATCTGGAGGTGTTCGGTCGTTCCCGGCGCTGGTGATGTCATGTGTCCGTCCACTGTGATTGTGTCGCCAAAGAGGTGGGTGCCATGCACGCGCACCAGTTTGGCGCTACCGCCGCAGCGGGGAAATCGCCGCAATGAGGAATCCTGTACCTCCCCGAAACTGGTAGGAGAAGATTCTCCGAGGGGAGGATCCGCCCAACTCCGTGGAGAAGACGCGGCCGGAAGTACTGCGCACGCGCGCGCGTGCGCAGGAACGTGTCCGTGGGACGTTAGGCAGGCCGGCCTGGCTTGGAGGCGGCGGCGAGCGGGACCTCGAGCGTAACGACGGTGCCGTGGCCGCTGCCGCTGCGGACGGAGAATGAGGCGCCGATCTGTTCCGCCCGTTCTCGCATTCCTACCAATCCCCAGTGCCCGGTGTACGAGCGGAAGTCCCGTTTGACCGCGAATCCTTTGCCGTCATCGGCCACCCTGACACGCAGCCATGCGCCTCGAAAAGCCAGCCCGATCCGGACTCGGCGCGCTGCGGCATGGCGCACGACGTTCGACACCGCTTCCTGCACGACGCGGAGCACGACGCCCTGTGCATCAGCCGGCACGGGACGCGCACACCCTGTCGTGCTCACCTGCAGCGTCAGCGAGGATTCGCCGAGCGCGAGCCGCGCCGCGCTCTCCACCGCCTTGGCCAGCTCCCGCTGCGTCAGCGGCTGTGGCCGAAGGTCCCACACCGCCAATCGCGCCTCACGAGTGGTGCGTACGGCCAGCTCGGCGATGCGCTCGAGAGTTGGGAGGGCGGTCGCCGGCGATGTCCGCACTTCCGGCAACACGGCCAGGAGATTCAGGGAGATACCGGTGACGCCCTGCAGCAACGTGTCGTGTATTTCCCGCGCGAGTCGTGTCCGCTCCTCGAGGACTCCGGCGAATCGCTCTTTCATCGCGCGTATCCGGGCGCGTCGCTTCGCGCGCGCCGCCGCCGCCGCGGCGCGTGCCGCGACATTACGCTCCTCATCCTCGTGCAGCCGTCCACCGGCGAGGGCCGCGGCCACGTGCTTCGTGAGGAGATCGATGAAGGTCGAATACGATTCATCGAGTGAGTGTCGCGCACTGATGCCCGCGATGAGCACCGCGTCCGGCCGATCGCGACCCGGCGGCGTCAGCGCAGTCACGAGCGCGGTGGTGGGTGCAAACGGCCAGTCGCCGGCGGGGAGTAACCCGAACCGGGACACCACATCGTCGACGACCGCGATCCCGTTCTCCTCCAACGCGAGCGCGACCGGCCACCCGGCTTCGTGGCTCGCGCCGAGATCGATGACCTCGGGACTCACCGCGTCGCGCGCCGGAGGCAGGGTGGTCGCTGCCAGGCGAGCCGAAGCCCGGTCGGCCGCGACGAGATAGATGAGCGCGAAGGGAACATCGCTCGGATGCCTGGAGATCGCCTCGACGGCGCGCCGGGCGGCGTCGTCGACCGAACGCGCTCCCGCGCTCGTCGCGGCCACCTCGCGCAATGCGGCATTCCGGCGCGCGCCGACGACGTGATCCGTCGTCTCGGTGAGCGACACCAGCACGCCGACGTAGTGGTCGTCTTCCCGGATGGGATCGCAGGAAATCGTGAGGTAGGCCTCATCGGCATAGCCATTCCGCGAGAGGCAGAAGAGCTGGTTCGCGAGGACGGCGCCTTGCCCGCCGAGTGTCGCCTGCACGATGAGCGGCCGGGCGCGCTCCCACAGCTCCGGGGACAACTCGCGCAACGGCGTGCCGTTAGGCATCGCGCGGCCGGCGTTGCCCATGAGCAGCGCGAAGGCCTCGTTATGCATCGCTCGCAGCTCGGGCCCCGACGCGATCACCACCGGGGATCGCGTTCTCAGGAGAAGCTCGGCTGCACGTGCGGAAGTATGCATGGCTCTGGACCACACGCTACGGAGAACAGCCTCCCGCCGCCATCCTACTTTGGTGAGATGCGCAACGCGTGCTCGGCGAACCGGACGAGATCGGCGACCGACTGCGCGCCAAGCTTTTGCATGATCCGGCCGCGATGCTGCTTCACCGTCTGCTCGACGATGCCGAGCTTGGCGGCAATCTCCTTGTTGAGCCGTCCCGCCGCCACTAGCTCCAGCACATCCCGCTCTCGCGCGGTGAGCTTCCCGAGCTTTGTGCGC
>DATJET010000120.1:0-9786 GCA_035496295.1 Gemmatimonadaceae bacterium | reverse complement strand
GCGGCTCGCGTCCGCGTTCGAGGCGCTGCACGCGCGCGGGTCCGCGTTAGTCACGAGCATGTGGAACGGTCTGAGCGCGATTCCCGGCGTACGCGTGTTCGGTCCGTCCCCGTCGTCCCCGCGCACGCCCACGATCTCGTTCGTCGTCGCGGGCCGCTCGTCCACCGACGTCGCGCGCCAGCTCGCCGACCGCGGGCTCTACGCATCCAACGGCGACTTCTACGCCGCGACAGTGATCGAGCGCATCGGCATGGCGCCGGACGGGGTCGTCCGCGCGGGCTGCGCGTGTTACACGACGCAGGATGAAGTCGACCGCCTGGTTGCTGCCGTCACGGAAATTGCTGCGAAATAAGGGAAGCGCCGCTTCCTTCAGCGTAGCGCTTCCTTATTTCCGAAGGGCTTCTTGCGCGACACCGTTGCCTTTTCCATCGCCGGCACATACGGCTCGTACAGCGATCCCGGGTTCCACAGCGTCCAACTGTCGTAACCGGCGTCGTACACCGCGCGCTTCTGCTCCTCCAGCTCGTGCGCCCCGTAGCGCGGTTTGCCTAACGTGAACGCCTGGAGCCAGGGCCGCACGTGCGCCGTCGAGACGATCTGCAGTTTCAGGTCGCGCTCGTGGGCGCGGCTCGTCGCATCGTAGATCACCTGGTACGGATTCGCGTTAGGCAGCGCGAGGCCGAACGCGCCGTGCGGATAGAGCGACGGATACACCATTGGCAGGAGCACGTCCGCGCGCGGCGACAACGGCTCCCACTGCTGTCCGACCTCGAGCGCGCCGGGCACCGTCGTCACCAGGCCGAAGATGTCCGCCGTGCACAACGCGCCCAGCTTGCGCACCCGCGGACAGGCGGTCTCCAGAAAGTGCGCCAGGGCCTGCGGCTTCGTCATTCCGCGCGCGTCGCGGAACACCTGCGGCGGCAGGCTCGGGTACGGCTCCGGAAAGCGGATATAGTCGAACTGGACCTCGGCGAAGCCTAACCGGGCCATCTCTTCGGCCACGCGGATGTCGTACTCCCAGATCGTCGTGTCGTACGGGTCTACCCAGGTCAGGCCCTTCTTGTCGCGCCACGACTGTCCGTTAGGCTGATGGATCACGTGGTCGGGGTTCATCCGCGCCGCCACCGAATCCTTGAACACCACCAACCGCGCGATCGGCCGGATCCCGTGCGCCTTGAGCGTGTCCATCAATTCGGCCAGGTGCGGAATGCGCCCGCCGTGCCCGGCGTTGCGCGCGACGATCGGATCCTGCGACTCGTAGTTGAGCCCGAATTCATCCTTCATGTCGATCACGAGCGCGTTGATCTCCGTCGAATCCGCGATCGCGATCAACTGCCGCATCCGGCGCGGGCTCTGCGACGCCCACCGGTTGACGTACAACGCACGCACGATCGTCGTGTCGTCGAGCGACGCCGCACGCACCGCCGCCACCGGTTTCGCCGGCGCCTGCGCACCCAGCGTTGGGCACAACGCAGCCGCTCCGCACGCGGCCGACACGGCGACAAACCAGAAAGTTTTGCGCATTGATGATCGGTGCTCCGCACGATCGAATTGGAGAGACGAGCTCCGCGCTGCCGTGCAGCGCTCGCACAATGTACGACGCTCGGCCCGGTCCCGTCACACACTATATTTCCGTTACACCGCATGACCGTACCGCGTCTCCGCATCCGCCGCCTCCGTCCGTCCGCTGCCGCACTCGCGTGTGCCGTCGTGGCCGCGTGTCATGCGTCGCGGTCCGGCCCACCCTCGGCGGATTTTCTGCTCTTCACCGCCGACTCCACCTTCTGGGTGCACTCCGGCCCGCAAGGCATCCACGCACGCGGTTCGCCGATTCAGCTCGCACGCTACGGCGGCAAGTTCTACGAGGTGTACGTCGCCGACGATGATCGATCGTATACCAACGCGGAGATCGTTGGCCAGCAAGTGTGGCGACGAGACATCGTGAGTGGCGATTCGTCGCTCGTGTTCCGCGACACGACGATCGAGGGCATCGAGCGATGGTACACGCACACGCATCCCCATGACCGTCCGCTGGATCCGAACGACGACTCGGACGACAATGATCCCCACGTGTCCGCGACCAGCGAGCTCGATCTGCTCGATCAATTTGGCCCGTACGTGTCATACGAGTACCGCGCCGATCTCACTTTGGATGCCGGCAACGAATGGCACATCGCTCGGCGCGGCGTGCTCGATCTCAGCGGCGCGCGCGACGTGAGTGTCCGCGACCTCTTCGGCGACACCGCGGCGCGGACCGTCATCGACAAGGGACGCACGCTCTTCGGCCAAACGCTCGATTCCGTCCTCGCATCGCACGATACCCGCGCGCGCGAAGCCGCCGACGCAATCGGCGACTTCACCTTCGACAGCGGGAGCTACAATCTCATCCCGCGCGGCGGGAAGCCCGCGGTCGAGTTCGTGTCGCCTGGACGAGGCACCCGTGGTGGTGGACTTACGCTACCGCTTCCTCCGATACAGGCCGTCTCGCCCTCCTGGTGGAACGCGAAAGAGGCCGGTCTGCCCGACAGCAGTGACTCTGCCACGCAAAAGTGGAGGAGCGGTGGCCTTCAAGTCATCACCCGGTCGGCCGCCGCCGGCGACTCGGCGCGTGTCGAGTTGATGGATAGCTCGCGACACGTGTGGAGTGTCGGCGAAGTCGAAGGATCCGTGCAGCGTCTCTATTGGCTGAACAAGGCGTCAACCGACACCACAACTTTGCGGGCGCTCGCCCGCGCATTCGATGAAGCTGCCCTCTACTCCGATGAGGCCAGAACTGCAATGACCAACGTCCCGCCCGAATCCGACGCCGCTCAGACGGCTCATTTTGCCTCGCGCGACGGCCGACCCGTGCGCGCGTCGCAACACGAGACGTCAGAGATCATGATGCCGCAGCACGCCAATGTGCTTGGGCACGTGTTCGGGGGAGTCATTCTGTCCATGATGGACAAGACCGCTGCTGTGGCGGCTATTCGCCATGCGCGCGGGAATTGCGTAACAGTGTCCGTCGATCGCGTCGACTTCAGGGAGCCCATTCACGTGGGCGACTTGGTGGTGATGCACGCCAGCGTGAACTACGCCGGTCGCACATCGATGGAAGTCGGCGTGCAGGTCGAGGCGGAAAACCTGATTTCGGGAGTGCGCCGGCACACGAACTCGTGCTACGTCACGTTCGTGGCGATCGACCGAAATGGTAGGCCGGTCGAAGTCCCGAAGGTTATTCCGGAAACCGACGTCGAACGCCGCCGGTATGCAGCAGCGATCGAGCGCCGTCGTCGCCGACTCGAGGAACGCGCCGCGGAAGAAACAGGCCGCGGAAGCGTGAGCGGATAACAGTCCGGTCGTGCGAAGCGTGGCCGCGCGCCGGAAGGAGATGTGTCATGGCGAATCGAGTGTTCGCGGTCGCGGTATGCGTCGGGATGATAGCACTCTCGGTGGGATGTGAGCGTGGTCAGGCGAGTCCGGTGCACGCGGCAGCGAGAGCTCGACCGCATTCGCGCTTCAAGGACGCCGCCGACAGCATGCAGATGGTCGCGATCAAGCGCAGCATCGATTCGGTGACGGCCGACCTCGACAGCATGTCGTCGGCCAATGGCGATGCCCAACGCCACATGCTGCCCGCGCACGAGGAGCTCGTGAGCGAGTTCCTCACCCGCAACGACGCCAAGATGCGCGCCATGCACGTCAAGATCGATCCTGACTGGCTGCTGGTGATCGATTCGGTTCGCGCCGATCTCGCCCGGATGCCTAACATGTCGTCCGAGCAACTGCACGCATTCTTCCCCGAGCACGTGCGACGGGTGATGCGCATCGTGGCGTGCATCGACATGCGCGGCATGTGACCCTGCGCCGCGCCGCCGCTTGCGGCCGGCCGGACCAACACGCAAGATCTGTCTGATGACGCCCCCGCCGTTCACCGCCGACCAAGCCACGCGAACGCTTCCGTTGGTCAGCCGCATCGTGCGCGACATCGTGCGGCTCTATGCGAAGTGGCGCGAACGCGTGGCCGAGCTCGAGCTCGCCGCCGCGACGTCGCGCGCCGACGAGCCCGATCCCCGTCTCGCGGAATTGGAGCGCGACACGCAGAATCTGGCCGCCGAAATCGAAGCCTGCATTCGCGAGATCCAGTCACTCGGCGCCGAATACAAGACGCCACTCGATGCCGGACTCGTCGATTTCCCAGCGGAGTTGGATGGCCGGCCCATCTATCTGTGCTGGCGGCTGGGCGAAAGCGCGGTGGACTACTGGCATGAGATCGACGGGGGCTTCGCAGCGCGCCAGCCGCTCGTCGCACAACCGATCGCCTGACCCGAGATGCCCAAAAAACGGAAATTCGAACGCACGTTCACCGACCTCGAAGCCCGTAGCTGGAGGGTCGACGTCAGGCTCGCTGGTTCGAGCAATGCAATGGTGGTGTTTCGGTTGCTGGGCGCGCCGAATGCACGGCAGGACCGCTACGCGTGGTTCAACTCGGATAGTGCCGAGGCGCGCAGCGTGACGTCGCACTTGAATGCATCGGACATTTTGCGCTCATTCACCGACGATCAGCTCGCGCTGCTCTTTCGTAAGTCGATGTTGATCGCCGCCGCGTCGAATCCGCTCGGGATTCCTGTGACGCAGTTTGCGGTGTGACACCTGTCCGGCCGGCTGGTTGCGCAGTCCGGCACATACCGTAGGTTTTACGCTCGGCGCCACTGCGGGTTGCGCCGCGCGTTATCGGCCTCCAATGTGGGGCGGTGCACGAGTTCGACGACGCAGTCGGCTCGAGGTTGATGTTTCCACTTCAACGAGGGTCGTCCAATGACTGACGTTGCTCGACGGGTGCGGGCCGGTGGTGCAGTCACTCTCGTTCTACTGGGTTTGGCTGCTTGCAGCAGCGGAGAGGAGAAGGGACCGAAGCCGGGCGAGCTCATTGTGCACGGCACCGTTCACATGGTGACGACGGCTGACAGTGCGACGTGCTGGAAGTTCACGTCCTCGAAAGGCAAGGACTATGAGCTCCAGCCTGCACAAGTGCCTTCCGACCTGCTCGTGGACAATGCGAACGCAAAGCTGATCCTCAAGCCGCTCGCGGGCGGCGGCAGCTTCTGCAAGCTCGGCCCCGTTGTGACGGTGGACTCGGTGGACTCGGTGAGCGCGGGCGCGCCTGCCTCGTCGGGCACGTGATTTACGCGGGCGCGGCGCTCTCCTGCGTCGCGCCCGACGTCGCATCCGGTGCGTACGGGATGTCGATTTCCATCCCGTCACGCGCCGCGACCGCCTCGGGGAATCGTTCGCGAGCTTCCCGCACCAGTTCCGCGGTGTCGCGAGAATAGCGCGCGGAAAAATGCGTGAGCACGAGCCGCTTGACGCCGGCGCGCGCTGCCAGCTCGGCTGCCTCGCGCGCGGTGGAGTGGCCCGTTTGGACGGCGCGCGCCGCTTCCTCGTCGCCGAAGGTGGCTTCGTGCACCAGCAAGTCGGCGCCGCGGGCGGCCTCGCCTAACTGTTCGTTGGGTCGCGTGTCGCCGGAGAGGGCGACACGGCGACCGGGACGCGTGGGTCCCACCAGCGTCGCGGGCGAGATGACGCGGCCGTCGTCCAACGTCACCGGCTGGCCGTGGTGGATACGCCCCCAGAGCGGGCCTTCCGCAATGCCTAACGAGCGGGCCAGCTCGGGGTTGAACCGGCCTCGGCGCTCCTCTTCCACCAGCACGTAGGCCAGCGCCGTGACGCCGCGGTGGTCCACCGGGATGGCGGAAATCGAGTAGCCGTTGCGCGCCACGCTGTTGCCGGGTTCGAGCTCCGTGATCTCGACCGGGAATCCGACGCGGTCCACGCCGAAGTGTGTCGCCGCGCGCAGCACGCGCGCCGCACCGCGCGGTCCCCATAGACGAAACGGTTCCTCACGCCCTTGCAACGCGAGCGTGCGAAACAGGCCGACGATCCCGATGAGGTGGTCGCCGTGGAAGTGCGTGAAAAAGATGTCCGACAGCGCGAACGAGATGCCGTAGCGCATCATCTGGCGCTGCGTGCCTTCGCCGCAATCGAACAGCAGCGTTTCTCCCTCGCGGATGATGGCGAGCGAGGAAACGCCGCGCTCCACCGTTGGGCGGGCCGCCGACGTACCGAGAACTCGTACCGAGAGCGACATGCGAGATCGTCGCGGAATATAGTAGGCCTGGGCTTGTGGCCGGGGTCAGCCGGCGACGATCGCGTCCAGACGGTCCCGGTCGATGTTGCCACCGCTCACGACGATTGCAACGGGGCCGGGCCATTCCGGCGCGTGTCCCTCGAGCAATGCGGCGACGCCGACTGCGCCGGCGCCTTCCACCGTGAGCGACTCGTCTCTCGCCAACAGCGCGATCGCGTTGGCGATGCTCCATTCGGTGACGGTGACGATGTCGTCGAGCGCATGGCGGCCGATGTCGAATGCGAGGTCATCGATGTCGCCGGCGAGACCGTCGGCCAGTGTGGGGATCGACGGGATGGCCACGAGCGACGCGGCGGCGAGCGAGCGCGCCATCGCCGCCGTGTTCACGCTCTGGGCGCCGACGATGCGCGTGTCCGGCGCGACGTGTCGCAGCAACACGCCGCAGCCGCCGAGTAGGCCTGCGCCGCCCACCGGCGTGACGAGCGTCGCCACGTTGGGCAGGTCTTCCAGGATCTCGAGTGCCACCGTCCCCTGTCCGGCGATCAGAGCGTCGCCGGTGCACGGATGGATGAACGTGGCGTCGTGCTCGCGGGCGAACGCAATCGCTCGCGCCATGGCCGCATCATAATGTTGCTCGTCCGCATTCACCGTGGCGCCGAGTGCTTCGATGCCGTCGCGTTTGACGTGCGGCGCGGTTCGCGGGATGAAAATGGTTGCGGGTGTGTGGAAATGGTTCGCGCTCCAGGCGACGCCTAGCCCGTGGTTGCCTGCCGACGATGCGACGATGCCGCGCGCGCGTACCTCGGGCGAGAGCGTCGCGACCGTGTTGAACGCACCGCGGAGCTTGAACGAGCCGGTGATCTGGGTGTTCTCGAGCTTGAGGTAGATATCTCGGTTGGCTCGTTCGCTCAGTGCGAGCGACAGGCGCAGCGGTGTGCGGCGAATCACATCGCGGATGCGATGGGCGGCGGCGAAGATCTCGGTTGGGCTAAGGTCGGAGAACATTTTGGCATGTTATGTGTAGATACGATGAAGAGCGAGTAGGAAGCAGCCGAGGATCGTGACTGTTGGTAGGACAGTGCGTCTTAGCTTTGACGCAGCGTAGCCAAGCTTGACCGGCCCTAGCGAAGCGAGTAGGATTCTACAGCTTGTTGCGGCCCCGCCACGCGCGGGGTTTTTGACAAGCGGGGCGAGACGGGAGCAAAAACGACCCGATCGCTGCAAGTGGTTGACGGGGCTGTAGCTCAGCTGGGAGAGCGCTGCAATCGCACTGCAGAGGTCAGGGGTTCGATTCCCCTCAGCTCCATGGCATGCCGGCTGCCTGTGATCGCCGGAAGCCAAAGTTCTGCGGCGTGCGCCTTCGATCGGTAGGACATAGAGTTCCAATGACGAGGGTGTCACCCGCTCTGCGAAGGGGTCCAATAGCCCGCCACCGTTCGGTAGGACGGAGAGTTCCAATGACGGTGAGCGTGGCGTCCCCCTCGCGGATCTGACGGAGCAAGAAGAATGACTGGCTGAGCGCCGCGGTGGTCCGCGGCGCTCTTTTTATTGTCCGGTGTTTCGGGTGAGCTGCGCGACGTCGGCGCGGAGCGCGGACAATGTTTCGCCGGCGAATCGGTCAAACTCCACTTCTGCGCCGGTGCGGAAATCTTCGACGGCGGCATCGCCAAGTGAGCCAAGCCAGCGCATGATGCGGCTTTCGCGGACGGTGAGGTCGTACTCGCGGAAGATCACGGACGGGGCGTCTTGTCCCCTGCCGTCGCGGAGGTCGAACGTTAGGCTGGCGCCGCCGCCCTGGAACGGCCGCGCGAGCGGCGCGTGGAGCATCGTCTCGACCAACGGCGGGAGCTGCCAGTCGGGCTCTTTGCGGAAGGTGACCGTAAAGGCGTGTTCGTCGGGCGCGCGGGTGACGGTGACGTCGCCCAAGAGGTTCGCGAGCCCGACGTGGAAGATGAATGTCTTGGTGGCGGCGTCGATGCGGACGTGCAGGCGGTCGGGCATGCGATCCGGCGGACCGCGGAGCGGGGCGAGGTTGCCGTTGGCGACGCGGAGGTCGAGGGACCACGTGTCGCCGCGCTTGGCGGCATCCCACCAGGCGCGCTTGGCGTCGTCGAACACGAGGATCTCGCCGCCGGTGGGAGAGACGTAGTGCGACAGATAGTGCGCGAGGTGCGGGAACGCGCCCGTTAGGCGATCGGCGTGGATCGTGCCTGCGAGGTGGACAGTGGTGCCGCCATCCTTGTTCGGTGTTAGGCGCATCGTATCGAGCGAGACCGCGCGGCCCAGGGCCGCGGTGGTGCGCGGCAGGTCGTGGTGCAGCGCGGCGCGCGCGGCCGCCGTGTCGCCGCCGTGCTCGGCGGCGGCGAAGAGCGCCGTCAGCGCGGCGCCTAACTGGTCGCCGGTGATGGCGCCCACGGCGAGCTCGTCGCGGACGTTCCACGCGTAGTCATCGTCGCCCTCGTGCGTTAGGCGCATCACGCGGCGATAGTCGGCGGGTTGGAGGGGCGGCGGCGCATCGCCCGCCACGACGAGGCTGTAGCGGCCGGGCGTGCCATGGCCGGCGAGCACGAGGGTGCGGGTCTCGCCGCTCGATGCCGTCCAGGCCGAGTTGTCATGGAAGAGCTTGGATGGGACGAGCGCGGATTTGGCGAAGCGCGGGCGGAGTGCATCGAGGCGCGCGTCACGGTCGTGGGGCCCGAAGCGGGCGGCGAGGGATTCGAGAAGCTGGTCGGACGCTGCCGGATTGCCGAGGGTGACGGCCGGAGCGCGGCACGCCGCGAGGGCCAGGACGGCGGCGACGACGAGTCGGGAAGAGGCGCGGAACGACACGCGCGCAATCTCGACGGGCGGCGGGCGGCGCGGAAGGCCTCGGCTGTCACGTGACGATACAGCGAATGGGCGCGGCGAGTTGTCGCTTGTGCCTAACCGAACGGACATCGGCTCGCAAGGCTCTTGCGTATGTACCGCGTGGCGATAATCGTGTAGGTGGCCGCGCGGTGAACGCCGGCACGATTTCAACGTTAGGCACCAAGGAGACGTTCGTGCGGCATATCGGCGTCGTGTGCGTGATTGCACTACTGGTGGGATGCAGTGGGTCGACGTCGGTTCACCCGTTCGGCGGCGCGTACGATTTGATCAGCGTCGATGGACAGCAGGTTCCGCAGCCATTCTACCCGGGCGTGAGCACGCAGGAACTGCTCGGCGGAACGCTGACCGTTGGTCCGGATACCCAGGCTGTGAACCTGTCGCTGCAATCAGAGAGCGGCGGGCAACCGACGGGCAATGTCGTGCCGATGATCGTCGATTTCCCATGCGCGCGCCTCGGCGACTCATTGTACTTTCCGAGCGACACCTCGCTGTTCCATGACCCGCTCTATATCGGGCGGCCGCCGCCGGCATTCGGCGCGATCGCGGGAAGCAGCGTGCGCATTACTCTGGCCGTGTACCCGCCGATAAGCACCGGGTTGAGGGAAATTGGTCGCCAATTCTCGTGTGCACCCGCGCCGTAATTGCGCCTCGGGGATCACCGTAGCTTGAGGACGTCGCGTGGCGGGGGTAAATTGGGGTGCGCTTCACGACAATCGAGAGCACTGCCCCTTGGTGTAACTGGCAACACGCCTGACTCTGGATCAGGAGAGTCCTGGTTCGAGCCCAGGAGG
>DATJET010000119.1:0-13881 GCA_035496295.1 Gemmatimonadaceae bacterium | reverse complement strand
TTGAGGATCGGGTGGAAGTGCTGACCCGTGCTCGGATCCGTCCACGGCGTGTGCGGGAACGGCCCAACGATGGACCGTCCCTTGTAGATCAGGTACGTCGAGATGAGCGACGCGAAGAAGAAGCACTCCGAGCCGATGAACGCCCAGATCGCGATCTTCGTGTGCGGAAGACCGGTACTGGTGTAGTGGTGCTCGGCGTGGTGTTCTGCGACGGCGGTGGCCAAGGCGTTTCTCCGGAACGATAGCGGTCTGGTGTCGTTAGGCTAGTGTTCGGGCTCGAGCGGCGTCAGCACCCACGCGTAGATCGACACCACGAAAATGAGGCCGCCCAACAGAATGATCGGAATCTGGCGGTGCCAGATGAGTCCGACGAACGCCAGCGACAGTCCGCACGTGGCAATGAGCGGCTTGATCGTCGGCGTCGGCATCGGGATGCCTAACTGCTCGGCCGACGGGTACGTGGGCAGCGGCTGGTCGGCACCGGCGGTCGGCACCGGCGGTGCGACCGGAGCAGGGCCGTGCTGCGACCACATCGGATAGCGCGACGTCACCGTCGGGATCTTCGCGTAGTTGTAGTCGGGCGGCGGCGACGGGATCGACCACTCGATGGTGGGCGCGTCCCACGGATTGTTGCCCGCGAGCGCGCCGTGCCCGCGGCTGCGAAGGAAGTTGTAGAGGAAAATCGCAGTCGCGAGCGCGATGATGAACGCGCCGATCGTGGACAAGTGGTTGTCCAGGTCCCAGCCCTGGTTCGCATCGTACGACCAGATACGGCGCGGCATGCCGTTCAATCCGGCGAAGTGCATCGGGAAGAACGCGAGGTTCATTCCGATGAAGGTCAGCCAGAAGTGCCACTTGCCGAGCGACTCGCTCATCATGCGCCCGGTCATCTTCGGGAAGTAGTAGTAGATGCCGGCGAACAAGCCCATCATCGAGCCGCCGAACAACACGTAATGGAAGTGCGCGACGATGAAGTAGCTGTCGGTTTGCATGAGGTCCGACGGCGGCGACGAGTGCATCACGCCCGAGATGCCGCCGATTGTGAACAAGCCCACCAGGCCGATCGCGAATAGACAGGACGTCTTGAAGCTCAGGTTGCCGCCCCACATCGTGCCTAACCAATTGAAGATCTTCACGCCGGTGGGAATGGCGATGAGCATCGTGGTGATGCTGAAGATCGAGTCGGCCACCGGGCCCATGCCGACGGCGAACATATGGTGCGCCCATACACCGAAGCCGAGGAAGGCGATCAGGATGAGCGAGTACACCATTACCGGATAGCCGAACAGCGGCTTGCGCGAGAACGTCGGCAATACCTCGGACACGAGGCCGAACGCCGGCAAGATCAGGATGTACACCTCAGGGTGTCCGAACAGCCAGAAGAGGTGTTGCCACAAGAGCGGATCTGCGCCCGCGGCGATCTCGTAGAACGTCGTCCCGAAGAAACGGTCGAAGAGGAGGAACGTGACGGCGACCGTGATGATCGGGAACGCGAGGACGATCAAGAACTGCGTGACGAACGCCGCCCATGTAAACACCGGCATGCGCATGAAGTGCATGCCGGGCGCGCGCATGTTGATGATCGTGGTGATGAAGTTGAATCCGGCAGCGAGTGAGGATATGCCGAGGATCTGCAGGCCGATCACCCAGAAATCCATGTTGATGCCGGGATTGAACTGGCGCGTGTTGAGCGGCGCGTACGCGAACCATCCGCCATCGGGCGCCGCGTGCATGAACCACGACACGTTCATGAACAGGCTGCCGGCGAGGAACACCCAGTAGCTGAACGCGTTCAACCGCGGGAACGCGACGTCGCGTGCGCCGATCTGGAGTGGAATGAGCAGATTGAAGAACGCCGCCGACAACGGCATGATGGCCATGAAGATCATGGTCGTGCCGTGCATCGTGAACAGCTGGTTGTACGTGTCGGCGGAGACCAGTCGTCCGTTAGGCCCGTAGAGTTGCGAGCGGATGAAGAGCGCTTCGATGCCGCCGATCACGAACCAGGCGATGGCCGTGTACATGTACAGCTGGCCGATGCGCTTGTGGTCCGTGGTCGCGAGCCAGCTCCAGATCCCACTCTCGTATTTGTGCGCTTTGCCCGTGACAGACGGCGCCGCGACTGTGGTTGCCATTCCGGGTCTCCGTTACTTCAGGGACGAGAGATACGCGGCCAGGTCGGCGATCTGCTGATCGTCGAAGGCGCCCATCGCTTCGGGCAGCCCTTTGCCCATGGGCGGCATGATGCTGCCGGGCTTCATGAGCCGCGCGTCCTTGATCCACATGGTCAGGTGCTGCATGTCGTTCGGGTACAGCCCGGCGCCGATCGTGGTCCGGCTGCCGACGTGCGTCAAGTTAGGCCCGATGATGCCGGGTGAGACGCCTTGAATCGTGTGGCATCCGATGCACGCTGCCGTCTTGAAGATCTGCGCACCGCGCGCCGGATCTGCCTTCGCGATGGTGCTCTCGTCGAAGTGCTCGTCCGTCGGAAGCGGCGTTTCCGGAATCGTCCACTTGGGCAACTGATCGCGCGGATACGTCGCGCTGTTCGTGTCGGCGCTGGCGAGCGATGCAGTGGCAGCGGGCGTGGCAGTCGTCGCGGGTGCGGCCTTCTTGCTCGTGTCAGTCTGTGCGGACGTTGCGGCGCCGACCGGGAACGCGGGACCACTTTGCTGATGCTTGACCCACGCCGCGAATTGCTCCGGGCTCACCGTAAACACGCGGAAGCGCATGTTCGAGTGCGACGTGCCGCAGTACTCGGCGCAGAAGCCGTTCCAGGCGCCGGCGGAGTCCGGGGTGAACCACATGTAATTCGGCCGTTCTTTGTGCACCACGTCGCGCTTGCCCGCCAACTGCGGAATCCAGAACGAGTGGATCACATCGTCCGTGCGCAGCGTGAAGCTCGCCGTGCGGCCCACGGGCAGATAGAGCTCGTTGGCCGTGGTGATCTTGTATTGCGGATAGCGGAACTCCCACCACCACTGGTGGCCGATCACCTCGACCTGCACCGAGCCCGCGGCGGCTGCGGCTTGCGTCTCGAAAATCGCGCGGACACTCGGCACGGCGATGATCGCGAGGATCACCGCTGGAATGAGTGTCCAGGAGACTTCGAGCGTCGTGTTGCCGTGCGTCTGCTGCGGGGTCGTTGCGTTGGGCCGAGTGCGGAACTTGAACAGCGCCCAGATGAGGGTGCCTTCGACGAGCACGAAGACGAGTCCGCCCAGAATGAGCAGGAGGTACGTGAGTCGATCCTCGGTGCGTCCAATTTCCGAGTGGGCGCCGAAGACGGTGTTGGGAAGTCCGGCGCACGCGGCGATGCCGAGGACGAACACCGGAGTCAGCGCGGCGTAGACGGTGCGGCGCGCGCGATGAAAACCAGTCATCCCGAATCCTGATAAACGTTCGATGAGCGGACGCGTGGAAGGGGCGCGTCCGAGGTTGTGCGTTTGGCGCGGAAGGTATCGGTTCACACAGGGTAAATCAAGGCGAAAGGCGGGGCGTGCTGCACATCGCGCGCCGCGGACGCGACACGATGGAGAATGCTCTACACACACGCGCGGTGCGATTTACGTGACGAGGACGAGACGCGCGTTCGGTCGTTCTTCACGTCCAACCTTGTGCTGGGGCCGGCCGTTCACGCGCACGATGTCGGCGGTGAAGTCGTACTGACCGTTGAACAACGACGAGCCCACGCCGTACGAGTCGACTGGCACGCCGGCCTCCTCGAACGCGCGAATCTTCTCGACGGTGAATCCGCCCGACACGACGATGCGAACGCTGCCGAAGCCCTCGCGGTCGAGTGCGCGCCGCACGTTCCACACGAGCTGCGGATTCACGCCCGTCGGCGCAAAGCTTCCCATCTGCGGCAAAATCGATTGGTCGACCATATTTTCCGCTGTGTCGAGCCGCACGCCCCACAGGCGACGCCCAAGCGCGCGTGCGACGTCGAGCGACGTGCGGACGCAGTCGTTGTCGTAATCGACGAGCGTGATGATCTGCACGGCGGAATCCATGTAGCTCGCGAACTTCTGCGTCGCGATCACGGTGTCGCCGTCGTACGCGGCGATGAGTGCGTGCGGCACGGTGCCAATCCCGCTCGAGCCCCACCAACTCGCTTGCGCATCGGTCGACACACCGATCGCGCCGGCCACGTGTGCGGCATAGCCGTCGCCAGTCTGCACGAGCCAGTGATCGTGCCGAGCGGGAAAGAACAACACGGTTTTTGGCTTCGCCGCATCGACGACGCGACGCGTGTTGGTCCCGACGCGCGTGCGTCGTGCCAGCACGCCGAGGTAGAGCGTCTCGAGGTGGGCGAAGCCGTCGTATGGTCCGTCGACGGTCATCACCGTTTCCCAGGGTGCGATCGCGTCGCCGTCGTAGAGCGCACGCACCTCCAGCGCAGACCAGTCGTCCGCGCACAACTTGAGGATGGCGATGGCTTCATCCATGCCGCCCAGGTAGGCGTGCGCCTTACCGAACACCTGCATGCTGACGCGCGGGGCGTGATGATCCGCTTTCAGGATATCGCGCGCGCGGACGAAGTACTTGTCCGAGTAGTATCCCTCGCGCATGCGCTCCACCGGGAGATGGAACACGGCGGGATCCAGGCGCTGGCGCGTCACGATGCCACGACGACGACGGCCTAACGGACGCGCTCGGCGCCGGCCATGCGCACCGGATCGAGGATCTCGTCGAGCTGGTCCTGCGTGAGCAGACGGGCCTCGAGCACCACTTCCTTCACGCTGCGCCCGCTCTCGAGCGCGGTGCGCGCCACCTGCGTCGCAGCCTCGTAGCCGATGGCCGGCAGGAGCGCGGTGACGACCCCGATCGAGTGGTCGACGAACCACCGGAGCCGCTGCGCGTTAGGCGTAATGCCCGTCACGCAGCGCTCGCGCAGCACCTGGCACGCGTTCCGCATTTCGGCCAGCGCGCTCAGCAGGCGGTACGCGATCACCGGCTCGAACACGTTGAGCTGCAGTTGTCCGGCTTCGGCGGCCACGGTCACCGTGACGTCGCCGCCGATCACGTTGAAACACACCTGGTTCACGACTTCCGGGATGACCGGATTCACCTTGCCCGGCATGATGGACGAGCCGGGTTGCATGGGAGGCAAATTGATCTCGCCCAACCCGGCGCGCGGACCCGAGCTGAGCAGGCGCAGATCGTTGCATATCTTGGACAGCTTCACCGCGCACCGCTTGAGCACGCCCGAAAGCTGGACGAACACGCCGGTGTCCGCCGTCGCCTCGACCAGATCGGGCGCCGTGATCAACGGCAACCCTGTGATGATCGCCAGGTGCGCGCGCACGCGCTCGGCGTACCCGGCCGGAGCGGTGATGCCGGTGCCGATGGCCGTCGCGCCCATGTTGATCTCGCGGAGAAGCCCCTGTGTCTCGGCCAAACGATCGACGTCCTCGAGAATCGTGTGGCCGAACGCCGCGAACTCCTGGCCCAACGTCATGGGAACGGCGTCTTGCAGCTGGGTGCGGCCCATCTTGAGGAGCGCGGCGAACTCCGCACCTTTGTCGAGGAACGCGCCGGCGAGCGCGCGCATGGCGTCGCGCAGCTCCTCGATGCTCGCGTGCAGCGCGAGCTTGATGGCCGTGGGATAGACGTCGTTGGTCGACTGCGAGAGGTTGACGTGCGTGTTGGGGTGTACGGTCTCGTACTCGCCGCGGCGGCGGCCGAGCAGCTCGAGCGCGCGGTTGGCGATGACTTCGTTCGCGTTCATGTTGGTCGACGTGCCGGCGCCGCCTTGAATCATGTCGACGAGGAAGTGCTCGTGATGGCGGCCCGCGCGAATCTCGCGGGCGGCGGCCACGATCGCATCGCGCAGGGGCACGGCCAGCAGCCCCAGGTCGGCGTTGGCGAGCGCGGCCGCTTCTTTCACGGCGCCGAGCGCGGCGACGAGGAGCGGAAACTCGCGCACGGGGACGCCGGTGATGGGGAAGTTCTCGAGTGCGCGCAGCGTTTGGACGCCATACAGCGCGTCGTCGGGCACATCGCGCTCGCCTAACAGATCGTGCTCGCGGCGGCGGCGTCCGTCGGTGAAGCCTAACATTCGGCCGTGGCCGGCGAGCGTGGCGTCGGCCGACCGCAGGCGCTGCGAGATGGAGCGTGCGGCGCGGGCGACGAGCTGCGCGTAGAGCGCGGGCCGTTCCTGGAGGATGCCGCGCACGTCGAGCGTGTTCCAGAACACGATGCGGCACGGCTCCAGGGTTCGCGCACTGGTGCCGTGCGGCGCGTCCTCCTCGAGAAGCACGCCTTCGCCGAGGGCTTCGCCTGCGCCTAACGTAGCCAGGCGGATGGCGCGCCCGTCGGCACCCTTCTCGATCGCCACGCTCCCGCTCTCGATCAGCGCGAAGAGGCGGCGCGGGTCGCCTTCGCGGAAGATGAAGCAGTCGGCGTCGAAGGACGCGGAGCCGGCGACGGTGGCGAGGGGCTCGACTTCCTCGGCGGACAAGCCGTGGAAGAACGCGAAGCGTCGAAGGTCTATCATGCTCGCCGTTAGACGTGGGCCAGGTCGCTCAATGCTTGTTCAGCAAGGTGGAATCGGACAAGCGAACGCGCTGCGTAGGCGTGTCTGAACGCGGCTTCCCGTACGTGACGCCGTAGATGCTGGCCTCGGCTTGTGCCAGCCCATAGGTGACGCTGCTACCACTCGTGACCGGTGACCCGATGGCAAACGCGATGTGTCCAGGATAGATGAGCAGGTCAGCCGGGAGACCGGGGTCGCCGGGCGCCAGATACGTGCCGATTGGGTCACCGCTGGGATTCTTCAGGAGTGGAATGGACGTCCCTCGGGTGATTTTGACTCCACACACTTGCTGAACGATCCAGTTGACGAAGCCATAGCAGTCGAAGTGCTTGGTGTCGTCGCAGCCTTCGCCAAAGACCACCTGGCCGTTCAAATGGATGGGTGGTTTCACGTTGTAGTTGACGGGTTCTCCCGCGCCCGAGCCCAGCACCTTCCTCGGCGTGAGTTCGGTTCCCCAATTGGTTTGCGAGGCGCTGGCGTACCGGGCGATGAAGGCCGCAAGCCGCGGATCCTGTTCGGGGAAGGGGACGAGGAAGTTATGACCGTTTGCAACCGCAAGGCAGCGTCCGCTGCAGACGAACGGTTTGTTCTCCACCTTCTTCCACGCCGCGCAAAACGCGAGATCCTTGTTGGCGTCGAATGCCAAGACTGGCGGCGCAAACAGGGATAGGTTCTGCGCGTTTGGGATTTCGCCATCTCCGCCCCACAAATAGTGGGCGCCTTCGTCGGCGAGCTGCTTGGCGACGCTGAGAAGCTGTTGTCGCACCGACATCGTTTGGGCCGCATTGCTCCTAACGGGATTCCCCATGAATTGTTCTCCGGACTCGACGAGGTGGTGCGTCGCTGTGATTCTCGAATCTTGAGCATGTTGCACGGCCTGCTGCAAAAGCGGAAGTCCATTCGGCGATCCGCGCTGCTGCTCGGCAGCAAATCGGCGCCGGCCGTCGGGTTGCTTCCCATGGTGCGCGCGATCACATTCGCCGGTGCACACCTCTCGATTGGAGACGACGATGGCGATGTCACGGCGTGAGTTCATCGGGACTGGGGCAACTGCGGCGGCCGGACTGGCGCTCGCGCAACCACTCACCGCGCAGTCCCGGGGGGATGCGGCCGTCGTTCGCCGCCTAACGGCGGCCGATGCGCGGCCGGCGGTCATTTCCAGCGCCAACGGCATTCGCGGTGTGGCCAAGGCGCGCGAGATGATGCTGCAGGGCGCCGATCCGTTGGACGCGGCCATCGCCGGCGTCAACATCACCGAGCTCGATCCGAAGGACCACTCGGTCGGATTGGGCGGCCTGCCTAACGAAGACGGCGTGGTGCAGCTCGACGCATCGTGCATGCACGGTCCAACGCGGCGCGCGGGCGCGGTGGGCGCCCTCGAGGACATCGCCACGCCGTCGCTCGTCGCCAAGGCCGTGATGGACTACACCGATCACATCTTTCTCGTCGGCGCGGGCGCGAAGAAGTTCGCGCTCGAGATGGGGTTCAAGGAGCAGAATCTGCTCACCGACGAGAGCCGGCAGATCTGGCTCAAGTGGAAAGCCAACCACGATTCCAACGATGCGTGGCTCGACCACGACGACGATGTGAAAATCGCGTTCACGCACGGCACCATCAACATGAATGCCGTCACCGCGTCGGGCGATGTCGGCAGCGTGACCACGACGAGCGGCTTCTCCTACAAGATCCCGGGGCGCGTGGGCGACAGCGCCATCGTCGGTGCGGGTCAATACTGCGACAACGACGTCGGCGCGGCGGGAAGCACGGGGCGCGGTGAAGCCAACATCAAGATCGCCGGCGCCTTCTTCGTGATCGAACAGATGCGGGCCGGGGCGTCGCCCGAGGAGGCGTGCCTCCGCGCGTTGCAACGCGCGATCGAGATGACCGAGACCCGGCTGCTCGACGACCGCAAGCGGCCGCGATACGACCTCACGTATTACGCGATGGCGAAGGATGGCCGCTATGGATGCGCGAACATCTACCAGGGGCCGCAGTTCGCGGTGGCCGACGCGCGCGGCGCGCGCCTGGAGTCGTGCGCCTACCTGTTCAAGGAGAGCGAGCGCCCGCGCGGCCCGGTGCCGATGCACACGCTCAGCCACTGAGAGTCGATGCCTAACTTTGCCCCCGCGACGCGGCTGCGCCGGCGGCGTCTCGTGCTCGCGCTCATGCTGGCGGTGCTCGGCGCCGGCTGCGCCACCGCTCACCCGGCGCCCGGCGCGGCACGCGGGGCGGGCCCGCGCTTGCAGATCGCGTACGCGATCGCGACGCCCGATACCATCGGCCACCTGTTCGAGGTGCGCATCGACATCGCCGGTGCGTTAGGCGATACCCTCCGCCTCCAGATGCCCGTGTGGTCGCCCGGCCGCTACGCCCGCATGGACTTCGCGCGGAACGTGCGCGATGAATCGGTCCAGGATGCGAACGGCCACGCCGTGCGGTTCGATCGCGAGACCGGTTCGCTCTGGCGCATCTATCCCGCGGGCGCGGGCCACGTCACGATGCGCTACCGCGTCTTCGCCGACAATCTCTCGGGGACGTTCAGCGTGCTCGACACGGCGCACGCCAACTGGAACGGCGCATCGCTCTTCATGTACGTCGTGGGGCACAAGCCCGACTCGGTGTCGCTCGCGATCACGGCGCCGAACGGGTGGCACATCATCAACGGCGCGAGCACGTCGCCCGACCAACGACAGTTCCGCTTCGCCAACTACGACGAGATGATCGACACGCCGACCGAAGTGGCCAAACACTTCGACGTCGACAGCTTCACGGTGGACAACCGCCTCTATCGCGTCGTCGTGCACCACAACGGGCCGCAGAACGGCTATCACCAGGGATTTGTCAGCGCCGTCGAGAAAATCGTGCGCTACGAGAACACGGTGATCGCGCCGCCGCCGCTCACGATGTACACGTTCCTCTTCAACGTGGGTTACGACGGCAGCGACGGGATGGAGCACCTGTACTCGACCCAAATCCAAACCCGCGCGCCGTGGACCGACTCGGCGTCGGTGATGGCGACCGTCGGGGATGCGGCGCACGAGTACTTCCACACGTGGAATGTGAAGCGGATCCGTCCGGCGCTGCTCGGCCCGTTCGATTATTCCGCCGAGCGCTACCAACCGAGCTTGTGGGTCGCGGAGGGGTGGACGCAGTACTATGGGGAGATCGGCCTCCTGCGCGCCGGGCTGGTGAGCAAGGAGGACTACTATGCGACGCTTGCCGACGTGATCCAGGCGAACCTCGAGACGCCGGGCCGCAAAGTGGTGTCGGCACGCATGGCGTCGTTCCTCGCGCCGTTCTGGGATGGCGCCGCGACGCCGATGCGGGTGGACCGCTCGGGCAGTTTCTTCTCCTACTACACCAAGGGCGAAGGCCTGGCGCTCGTGCTCGATCTCGACATCCGCGCGCGGACGCACAATACGAAGTCGCTGGACGACGCACTGCGGGCGCTCAAGCGTTTGACCTGGGATGCGCCTAACGCAAGCTACTACTTGCAGGGACGCGGCTACACCGAAGAGGATGTCGTGCGGGCAGCGAGCGAAGCAGCCGGCGCCGACCTCACGCCGTGGTTCGACCGCTACGTGGGCGGCGTGGATGATCCGCCGTTCGAGGCGTCCCTCGCGCAGGCCGGTTTACGATTGGAATCGCAGCCCGGATCGCACGGCACCGAGTACACCGTCGTCGAGGATCCGAACGCAACCGCCGATCAACTTCGTGTTCGGCACGGCTGGCTGACGGGTACGGTCACGCGCTGACGCCGAACGCCGAGGGGATGCGCGTGGGCCGTGCCCGCGGCAGTCGTCAGGTTCCGGCGCCGCTCTTGCCGCTTGGCTTGAATGTCCGTCCGGCAATCTTCTTCGGGATCGTCATGTACACGCACATGTTGCCGTCCACGAGCTCGGCGATCTTGAGGTCCGCGGCGACACTCGCCAGCGCGTAGGCCTTGTCCCGCGGCAGGCCTAACTGCTCGCCTAACAAGTTGACCATCTGCTGCACCGCGATGCGCGTCGCCTGCGTCAGCTCTCTGTCCATGCCCATCGTCATGAGATCGGTTGGCGTCTCGGCGCGCGGCCACGTGAAATGCAGATCCTTGCGCACGATCACCTGGAGCCGGCCGGTGAGCGACGTCTCGATCGCCGTTTGATCCACTTCACCATCGCCCTGCGCTGCGTGCCCGTCCCCGATCTCGAGCAGCGCCCCGGCTACGTGCACCGGGATGTAGAGCGTCGTGCCGACCGTGAGCGACCGGTTGTCCATGTTGCCGGCGTGGATGCTCGGCGGATTGCTCGATACACGTCCCGAATCGGGCGGCGGCGCGTCGCCGATGCTGCCGAAGAACGGGTGCATCGGAATCTGGATCGTCGAGTCGACGGTCGCGATCATGCGCGCCGTGTCGAGCGGGATGATCTGGGTGTGGTGCGGCTGCCCGCAGTTCTCGGGCATGAAACCGCTGCAGCCGTTGTACGCGTACGCGATCGGGAACGAGATGCCGAGGATGCGCACCTCGAGCACATCGCCGGTCTCGGCGCCTTCGATGTAGATCGGTCCGGTGAGGATGTGTCCACCGGGGCCCTTGTCGGTCACCTTCGCCGTGATGTCGCGCAGCGACTGCTGCACTTCGTTAGGCGGAAGGCCCGCGCGCTCCAAGCCCTCGGGCGAGTTGGTGATCAGCGTTTCCACCTCGACGGTGTCGCCCGACTGCACGCGCAGCACCGGCTTCGCCGTGGCGCTGTAGTATCCCCAGGCGACCGTCTCGGGCGTTGCGGCAAGGTGATGAAAGTGCGGGCGCGACTGCGCTTGGGCGGCGGGCGCAAGTCCGATCAGTAGCAGACCGACGACAGAAGTGACGCGCATGTGGGCTCGCGGTTGGAAGAACCGCGAGGAACTTACGCATCATCGCGCGCGGCCAACAGCCGCGGCGGGTTATGCCGGGGCGGGCGCGACGTCGAGCGCGGGCTGCACGACCACGCCGCTGCTGCGGCGGCGCACCGGCTCGGGCGGCAGCGTGATTTCGTCGAGACGGAACGCGGAGATCTGCGCCAGGAGCTTGCGCGAGGCCTCGGCCAATGCGGCCGAGGCGGCGGCGATCTCCTGCGCGCCCGCGCTCTGCTGCTCCGTGGAGGCGGCGACCTGTTCCATAGCGGCGGCGAACGATTCGGTGCCGCGCGCGAGGTGCTCGAGCCGGATCGTGGACTCGGCGACGAGCTCGCGCGATTGATTCGCGGCTTGCTCGATGGCATGCGTCCACCCCTCAGCGTCAGCGACTGCGCGCTCGACATCGGCGAACGATGCGAGCGCCTGCTCGGTGGCCTGCCGTACGCCCGCCACCGTGGCCGCGGTCCGGCGGCTGGATTCACGCGACGCTTCGACTTTCTCCAGCAGCGACATCACCATCTCTTCGGTGCGCTCGGCCGCGGTATTTGAATTCGCCGAGAGCTTGCGAATCTCGCTGGCGACGACGGCGAAGCCCTCGCCCTGTTCACCCGCGCGTGCCGCTTCCATGGACGCGTTGAGCGCGAGCAGTTTCGATTGCCGCGCCATGCGCCGGACGAGCGTGACGAACGAGCGAATCTGCTCGAATGCATCGACGAGGCCAGCCGCTGCCGCGGCAGAGGATTCGGCTTCGGCGGCGAGGGTGCCTAACGCAGCCTCGCTCGCGTCGAGGCCGGAGCGGTTGGCGCGCGCGAGGGCGCGGAGCGCTTCGTTGCGCTCCACGCCCTCGTGCGCGCCGGCCGAGAGTTGGTCGGCGATCCCCGACAACATCGTCGCGTCGGTCGCCGTGCGCGCAATCGCCTGCGCCATCTCTGCCGCCTGAGCGCTCAGCTCGCTCGAGGTGTGCGCCATCTCGCCGGCCGCAGTGGACATCTGCTCGGTGCCGGCGGTGATTTCGGCGGACTGCGCCGCGCTCTGTTGGGCGGACTCCCGCAGGATGCGCACGAGCCGTCGCAGCTCCGCGATCATGCCGCCGGTCGCTCTGCCCAACCGACCGAGCTCGTCGTCCTCGCCGATCGGCGCGATGTCGACCGCGAGATCGCCCGCTGCCACGCGCTCGGCCGCCTCGGCGAGCAGCGCCGCGGGCTCGGTTACGCGTCGCGACACATAACGGCTCAGGTAGATGAGCGCGAGCTCGACGATCCCCAGCATCATCGCGGCGCCGAGCAGGATGGTCATCTCGGCGTCGCGTATGCGGTCGAGCGGCTGGCCGACGAGTGTGTCTCTGATCCAATGGTCGGTCACGAGCGCAAACGCGGCGACGACCAGCAGCGCGAGCGTGCCGCCGCCCGCGACGATACGACGCTGCACCGAGCGCACGCTGCGTCCCAGTGCGATCGTGTCGGCGTCCAATGTCGCTCGCTTGTGTGCGATGTCCATGGGGCTAGATTTCACTATGACTTCGTCGACACCCGACTCCACGGCGGCAAGCCACGCGAGTTACGATCCGAGCGCCGTCGAACACAAATGGCAGGAGCGGTGGCGCGCCGACCGGACCAACTCGCCGGATCTGGACCACGCGGAGCGTCCGTTCTACCAACTGATGATGTTCCCGTATCCGTCTGCCGAAGGCCTGCACATCGGCAACGTGTTCGCGTTCACGGGCAACGACATCTATGGACGATTCCAGCGTCTCCAGGGACACACGGTGTTCGAGCCGATCGGCTTCGATGCGTTCGGCATCCACTCGGAGAACTATGCGCTGAAGGTCGGTATCCATCCCATGGAGCTGATCCCGCGCAACATCGAGAACTTCCGGCGTCAGCTGCGCCGCATTGGGCTCATGGTCGATTGGTCGCACGAGCTGTCGACCACCGATCCGGCCTACTACAAGTGGACGCAGTGGATCTTCCTGCAGCTGCTCGATCGCGGGCTTGCCTACCGCGGTAAGGCAGCGGTGAACTGGTGTCCCTCATGCAAGACGGTGCTGGCCAACGAGCAGGTGGTGAACGGCGCGTGCGAGCGGTGCGGCACGACCGTGGAACAGCGGTTCCTCGAGCAGTGGTTTTTCCGGATCACCGAGTACGCGCCGCGGCTGCTGAAGAATCTCGACTGGATCGACTGGTCGGACACGACGAAGACCGCCCAACGGAACTGGATCGGACGGTCGGAGGGCGCCGAGGTCGATTTTGCGGTGGCGGGGTCGGACGCATCGATTCGCGTCTTCACGACGCGTCCGGACACGATCTTCGGCGCGACATACGTGGTGTTGGCGCCGGAGCATCCGTTAGTCGGCGCCGTCACGTCGGCGTCGCAGCGCGACGCGGTGCGCGCGTATGTCGAGCGCGCAGCCAAGCGCGATCTCGTGGCGCGCAAGGTCGGCGATCGCGACAAGACCGGCGTGTTCACCG
>DATJET010000118.1:0-47465 GCA_035496295.1 Gemmatimonadaceae bacterium | reverse complement strand
TCGACCCGGGGGCGGAGGCGCGCCGCGAGGCGCGCCGCCGCCGACGGGCCATCATTTCGCGTCGCCGCCGGGGCGGCTGCGGCGTCCGCCGCGGCGGCCCCGGCGGCGGTGGGAGCGGTGCTCGCGCGGCGCATCGGGCTTCTCGGCTCCGCCGTCGCCCGCCGGCGTGTGCCCGCGGGCGCCGGCGGACGCCTCGATGCCCTCTTCGAGCACGGCGTCGACGCCCGAGTCGGCGTCGTCGGCCGCGTCGACCACATCGGGCTCGTCCTCGATGCGCTCGACCGCGAGCGGCGACCGGCGCTCGATCTCCGACTTGAGCTCGCCTAACGGAACGACGCGCGTCTCGCCGTCGGTCGCCCGCAGCGTGACGCGGTCGTTGAAGATGTCGTTGGACACCACCTTCTCTTCGCCGCGCGTCGTCATCAGCACGCGCCCCTCTTTCGGGAACCGCTTGCGCGCCTGCGCGTAGAACTCGTGCTCGTAGCGCAGGCAGCACATGAGACGGCCGCACGCACCCGAAATCTGCGACGGGTTGAGCGAGAGACGCTGATCCTTGGCCACCTGCAGGTTCACCGGGCGCAGCTCCGGCAGCCACGACGCCGAGCAGTACTCACGGCCGCAGCGGCCGATGCCGCTGAGTCGCTTGGCTTCGTCGCGCACGCCGATTTGCTTGAGCTCGATGCGCGTGCGAAAGGCGGCGGCGAGATCGCGTACGAGCGCGCGGAAGTCCACCCGCCGCTCGGCGGTGAAATAAATCGTGAGCTTGCGTCGATCCCACTGCCACTCGGCGTCGGACACTTTCATGATCAAGCCGTGCTGCTTGACCTTCTCCATCACTTTGCGACGCGTGTCTTCGTCCTGGCCGCGGAGATCGGCCGCGCGGCGCTCCTCATCGGCCGTGGCGGTGCGGAGAACTTTTCGCTCGGGTCGCGCGGTGCCGCAGCCGTGAGAGCATCCGCCGCACCGATGCTCGGCAAGGTCGCCCACCGAGTGGATGCGGCCCAGGTCCTCGCCACGATCGGCTTCCACGATCACACACGCGTGCAGGCGCGGGGGTTCTTCCGTGTCCCAGAGGAAGAACTCCTTGCGATTGCCCTTGAACGCGACTTCGATCAGCTGCGTGGCCATCGTGGTGTGCCGCTACTCGGCGTATTGCCCCATGGCGAGGAATTTTTCGCGGCGGCGTCGCACCAGCTTCTCGGGCCGATAGCGGCCTAACTCGTCCAGCGCGCGCACGAGCGACTGCTGGACGGCAAGGGCCGCCGCTTCGTGGTTGGCGTGCGCGCCGCCCACGGGCTCGGGGATGATCTCGTCGATCACGCCCAGGTCGAGCAGGTCCTGCGCAGTGATGCGGAGCGCCGAGGCGGCGCGCTCGCGCATCTCGGGGCTTTTGCCGTCTTTCCAGAGAATCGCCGCGCAGCCCTCGACGGTGATCACCGAATACACCGCATTCTCCATCATCAGCACGCGGTCGGCCACGCCTAACGCAAGCGCGCCGCCCGAGCCGCCCTCGCCGATCACCGTGGTGACGATGGGCACCTCGAGCCGGCTCATCTCGAACAGGTTGCGCGCGATCGCCTCGGACTGCCCGCGCTCCTCTGCGCCTAACCCGGCCCACGCGCCAGGCGTGTCGATGAACGTGATGACGGGGACGTGGAACTTCTCGGCGAGCTTCATGAGGCGGAGGGCCTTGCGATACCCCTCGGGGTGCGGCATCCCGAAGTTGCGCTTGAGATTTTCCTTGGTGTCGCGGCCGCGCTGCTGGCCGATCACCATCACCGTTTCGCCCTCGAGCCGCGCCCAGCCGCCCACGATGGCGGCGTCCTCACGATAGAGCCGATCGCCGTGGAGCTCGATGAAATCCGTGAACGCGAGCTGCAGAAAGTCGAGCGTGAACGGGCGCTTGTTGTTGCGCGCCACCTGGACGCGTTGCAACGGCGACAGATTCTTGTAGACCTCGGCCCGCAACTCGTCGAGCTTTCGCTCGAGCGGTGCGATCTCCTCGGTCACGCTCATCTGTCGCTTGCCCGCGGTCTTTTTCAGCTCGTCTATCTGCTTTTCCAGCTCCGTGATCGGCTTCTCGAACTCCATCGTCGTCGAGCTCGCCATGTCAGCTCCCGCGTACGAGTCGCACCCGATCCGGGCCGAGTAACGATCGCAGCTCGTTGAGGGCGGCGTTGGTCACCGCGATCCGCAAGGTCCGGGACCGAAGGCGCGCGCTGGTCCCGTTTCCATCGTTCCACCGCAACTCGAGCGGCGCCGAGCCAGCGTGCACTTCCACAGCCTCCCGCACATCCCGCATCACGTCCGCCGACACGCCGGCGCCCATGCCCAACTCAATCGAGACAGCGACATTTCCTGTTGCGCGGTGCTGGTCGAACGGCGTGACCGACTCGACGATGAACACAGGATTCTCGGCTCCCTGGTCGCGTCGAGAATAGCTGCCGGAGAGCAGAACAGGCACGTCGGGTTTGATCTTGTCGCCGAGGAGGGTCCAGGCCTCCGGGAAAACCAGCACCTCCGAAGATCCCGAAAAATCCTCCACTGTCAACCGCGCAAACTCGGCTCCACTCCGCTTGCTGACCTGCCGTTTGATGGCCGTGACGACCACGCCGAGTTTGATCGGTTGGTCGGTCCACGTACCGAGCTGGGCCACAGTGTGCGAGGCAAACAGCTCGACCTCCGTCCGGTACGGCTCGAGCGGGTGCCCTGAAATATAGAAGCCCAGGATCTCCTTTTCCTTGGCCAGGCGCTCGGCGTCGGCCCAGGGCTGAACGTTGGGCAGCGTGCGGGCCGGGAGCGTGGGCGCGGCCACGCCGCCCGAGGATTCGCCGAAGAGGGAGACCTGCCCGCTCGCCATCTCCTCCTGCTTGAGCGCGGCCTCCTGCAGCGTGGAATCGAGGGTCGCAAGATACTGGGCGCGGTGGCCGCCCAGGCTGTCGAGCGCGCCCGATCCAATGAGCGCCTCGAACACGCGCTTGTTGCACGTGCGGAGGTCGATGCGGTCGGCGAGATCGACGAGTGCGGTGAAGGGTCCGTCGTGCCGCGCGGCGAGGATTGCATCGATCGCGGTCCGCCCAACGTTGCGGATGGCGCCAAGTCCGAAGCGGACGCGTTTGTCGCCGACGACGGTGAACTTGTAGCCGGACTCGTTGACATCGGGCGGGAGGACTTCGATGTCCATCTCGCGCGCTTCGTTGATGTATTTCACGACGGCGTCGGTGTCGCCGATTTGCGACGACAACAGCGCGGCCATGAACTCCGCGGGGTAGTGGACCTTGAGCCACGCCGTCTGGAACGAGAGGACGGAGTACGCGACCGAGTGCGACTTGTTGAATCCGTAGCGGCCGAACGTCTCGATCTGGCTCGCAATCTCCTCGATGATACGCCGGTCGTAGCCGCGCTCGACGCTCTTCTCGATGAACTTGCCTAACTCTTTGCGAATGAGCTCGGCGTCCTTCTTGCCCACTGCCTTCCGGAGGACGTCGGCTTCGGCGAGCGAGATGCCGGCGAGCACCTGGGCGATGCGCATCACCTGCTCCTGATAGGTGATGACGCCGTAGGTGTCGGCGAGCGCGGCCTCGAGCTCCGGTAAGGCGTAGGTGACCGGCTCTTCGCCGCGCTTGCGCCGGATGAACACCTTGTGCATACCGGCGTCCAACGGACCCGGCCGCATGAGCGCGTTCGACGCGACGAGGTCGTCGAAGCGGTCGCACCGCATGCTGCGCAGCAGATCCGTGGCGAGTGCCGACTCGAACTGGAAGACGCCGGCGGTGCGCCCGGCGCGGAGCATCCGGTACGTCTCGGGGTCCTCGAGCGGGAGCTGCGACGGGTCGAGGTGCTCGCCGGTGTGCTGCTCGATCATCGCCAGCGCGTCATGAATCACCGTCAGCGTCGTTAGGCCGAGGAAGTCCATCTTGAGCATCCCGGCCTTCTCGAGGTAATTCATGTCGTACTGCGTGACGACAACCGACTCGTCTTCGGTGCCGCCGGCGCCCTTGGTCGTCTGCGTGCACACCGGCACGTAGTCGTCGAGCGGTCCCGGCGCGATGACGACGCCGGCCGCGTGCACGCCCGCGTGGCGCGAGAGGCCCTCGAGGGCGACGGCGTAGTCGAGCAGCTGCTTGTACCGCCCGTCGTTGCGGTAGAGGTTCCGCACGTCCGAGATCTGCTCGACGGCTTCGTTCACCGAGAGCGAGTAGTTCGGCTGATTGGGAATCAGCTTCGCGAGCTGGTCGGTCTCCTGCGGGGTGAAGCCCAGCACGCGGCCCACGTCCTTGATCACGGCGCGCGACTTCATCGTGCCGAACGTGATGATCTGGCCGACGGCGTTGCGTCCGTACTTCTGCCTAACGTACTCGATCACCTCGCCGCGGCGCTCGAAGCAGAAGTCGACGTCGATGTCGGGCATCGACACGCGCTCGGGATTCAGGAAGCGCTCGAACAGCAGGTCGAACTTGAGCGGGCAGACGTCGGTGATGCGCAGTGCGTAGGCCACGAGCGAACCGGCGGCGGAGCCGCGGCCCGGCCCAACGGGAATGCCCCGATCGCGGGCGGCGGCGATGAAGTCGGCCACGATGAGGAAGTAGCCGGCGTACCCCGTGGTGGTGATGACACCGAGCTCGTAGTCGAGGCGCTTGCGCACCTCGTCGGGGAGCGGGTCGCCGTACCGCTCGCGCGCGCCCGACTCGGCGAGCCGGACGAGCAGGTCGTTCTCGGTGGCCACTCCGTTAGGCAACGGGAACGAGGGGACGTGATACGTCTTGTCGAACTCGACGTGGACCTGCTCGGCAATGCGGAGCGTGTTCTCGAGCACTTCCGGATGATCCGGGAAGTGCGCCGCGATCTCGTCGGCGTTCTTGAAGTAGAGGCCGTTGTCGTACCGGAGACGGTCGGGAGCTTCGAGGTCTTTGCCTAACCCGATGCAGAGCAGGACGTCGTGCGCATCGTGATCGGACTGCCTGAGGAAGTGCGCGTCGTTGGTCGCGATCGTGGGCAGGCCGGTATCGGCCGCGAGGCGGAATACCTGCGCGTTGAGCCTGGATTGCAGGCCGCCCGCGTCGTGGGCCTGCACCTCGAGGTAATAGCGTCCGTCGAACACGTCGGCGTACCAGAGTGCGGCGGCCTTCGCGTCGTCGTAACGGTCGTCCATGAGGTGCGTCGCGATCTCGCCGGCGAGGCAGGCGGACGACACGACGAGCCCATCGCGGTAGCGCGCGAGCAGCTCGCGGTCGACGCGAGGCTTGCTGTAGAAGCCTTCGGTGTACGCCAGCGACGACAGCTTCACCAGATTGCGGTACCCGGTTTCGTTCGCGGCGAGGATGATGAGATGGAAGTACGGCTTTGCACCGGGCCGCGGCCGCGTGCGCTCGCGGCGATCGCCGGGCGCGACGTACGCTTCCATGCCGATGATGGGACGGAGCTTCGCCTTCTTGGCCTTCTCCTGGAACTCGAACGCCGCGTGGAGGTTGCCGTGGTCGGTAATGGCAAGCGCGGGCTGCTCGAATTCCAGCGCCCGCGCAATGAGGTCGTCGATCCGATTGGCGCCGTCGAGCAGCGAATACTCGGAGTGACAGTGCAGATGGACGAAGGACATCGGGTGTGGGCTGGTGGCGTCGACGGGCGGCACTCGCGCGGGCATCGGACGAGGCACGTGAACGCTACTGTAGTATAGCCGCCGAGAGCGCCGGCGATAAGACGCCGTTGCGTTGCGTTTCCCATGCATCGCGCGTGCACGCTCTGTAGGTTTGCACGGGCGGCGCGCGACCCGTGCGCGCGCCATCCTTCCTTCCGGGCGCGATCCCGCGTCCCGAGTCGCACGGTCGAGAACGATATGAAACGCGCCGGTTTCCCGCCGTCCCGGGTTGGGTCTATCTCGTGATGTCTGCCGGCCGCATTGTGCGGCGTGCGCTGCTCGCGATCGTCGTGCTCGTTGTGGCGTTTCTGGTGCTCACGCCGATTGGCCGATATCTCGCGAAAGCGGGGTGGGAAGAGGGAAAGATCCTGGTGAGGCGGCGTTCGATCCGGGAGCTTGTCGCATCGCCCAAGACGGATCCGAACACGCGCGCCAAGCTCGGTCTGGTGCTCGACGCGCGGACGTTCGCCGCCGACTCGCTCCACCTCGACGCTGACGAGAGCTTCACCACGTACAGCAAGCTCGACTCGGACACGCTCGTCCTCGTGGTCGGCGCGGCGTATCGCGACCGGTTGCGACCGTACACGTGGTGGTTCCCGATCGTGGGCCGTGTCCCGTACAAGGGCTACTTCACGGTGGGCGGCGCGCTGGACGAAGCGAAGTCGCTCGAGTCGCGGGGCCTGGACACGTACGTGCGGCCGGCGTCGGCGTTCAGCACCCTCGGATGGTTCGAGGACCCGGTGGTGTCGAGCACGCTGCACGAGGATACGGCGAGTCTGGCGAACACGGTGATCCACGAGCTCACGCACAACACGTTTTACGCGCCGGGGCAGGCCGTGTTCAACGAGTCGTTCGCGAACTTCGTGGGCGCACACGGCGCGATGCGGTTCTTCGCGGCGCGGGGCGATTCGCTGGACCTGCGCGCGAGCGAGGAGGACTGGGCGCGCGACCGTGCGTTAGGCGCATTCTGGGAGGGCGTGTTCAACGCACTCGACTCGGCGTTCAAGGCGCACCCGGCGAGCGAGCGGGAGCGGCTCGCTGCGCGCGACACGGTGTTTGCGCACGCGCGCGTGCATTTCTTTCAGGACGTGTTGCCGGGCCTGCCGGGTGTCCCGCCCGGGATGCGCGTGCGCCTCGTGCTCAACAACGCGATCGTGTTGTCCAGGCGCGTGTATCGGACGGGGCTCGATCTCTTCGACGGCGTGCTGACGCGGGAAGGCGGCGATCTGCGCCGCGCGGTGCCCGCGATCATCGCGATGGCCAAGTCGCGGCCCAAGGATCCGTACGGGGCGGTGCGCGATTGGCTCCAGGCGCATCGGGCGCCTGCGCCTGGCGACTCGGCGCTCCGTTAGGCGCTGCCGGCGCCGAAGCGGCCGCGCACCAGCGCGCGCAGATCGAGCGGCGGGCCGGCAACCGGCGGCGGTGCGTTAGGCGCCGGCGGCGGTGCGGCCGGCGCGGCCGACACGCGGCGCATGCACTCGCGCACGCCGCCGTCGATGAATCGCGACAGCTGGTCGATGGTATACTCCGAGCCCCAGCGCGAGCCGTACGTGTTGAGCGGGTGGATCACCGCGAGGTGGTGGCGCGCGCGGGTCATCGCCACGTACATGAGGCGCCGCTCTTCTTCGGCTTCGTCGTCATCGCGCAGTGCGCGCGACGATGGAAACCAGCCGTCCACCGCCCAGATGATGAACACCGCGTCCCATTCGCGGCCCTTGGCGCTGTGGGCCGTGCTGAGGATGAGAGCGTCGTCCACACGATCGTCGGGACCGGCCAGGTCCTGCGTTCCGGATGGCGGCTCCAGCGCGAGCTCGCTCAGGAACGCGGCGCGCGACGGGAAATTGCCGGCGATGACCTCGAGCTGATCGAGGTCGGCGAGGCGCGGCTCGACGTTGTCGTATCGCTCGCGCAGGATGTCGTCGTACAGTCGGCGCACGAGCGCGATCTCGCCCGTGACGGGTTGCGACGTGCGAACAGCGTCGCGCTCGCTCAGCGCCTCCAGCAACTTCACGAGCGACTCGTGCGCCGCGCGCGCACGCGATGGCGGCGTACACTCGGCGAGCGCGCGCGGATCCCACGCGCGCGCGGCGATGCGCTCGACGGCGGCGCGCGCCGTGGCTTCGCCGATGCCCGGCAGCAGCAAGAGCACGCGATACCAGCTCACTTCGTCTCGCGGATTTTCGACTAACCGAAGGAACGCGAGCACGTCTTTCACGTGCGCGGCCTCGAGGAACTTGAGGCCGCCCCATTTCTCGAATGGGATTTTGCGATTGGTCAGCTCGATCTCGAGGTCGGCTGACATGTAGCCGGCTCGGAAGAGCACGGCGATCTCCCGCAGCGGCGTGCCGCTTTCGTGGAGCTCGAGCACGCGGTCGACCACCCATCGCGTTTGGTCGTGTTCGTCGCGGGCGGTGACGAGCACGGGGAAGTCGCCGCCCGAGCGCTCGGTGCGCAGGTTTTTCGTGTAGCGTTCCCGCGCGCGTGAAATGACGGTGTTGGTGACGTCGAGGATGGGCTGTGTGGAGCGATAGTTCGTCTCGAGCGTGACGATCGTCGCGCCGGTGAACTGCGCCGGGAAGTCGAGGATGTTGCGGACGTTCGCGCCGCGGAACGCATAGATGCTCTGCGCGTCGTCGCCGACCACCGTGATGTTGCGGTGCGTGCGGCACATGCCGCGGAGGATGCGCGCCTGCAGCAGGTTCGTATCCTGATACTCGTCGACCAGCACGTGGTCGTAGAGGCCCGCAATGCGCGCCGCGAGCTCGGCCGAGCCCTCGAGCATACCGGCCCAGAAGAGCAGCAGGTCATCGTAGTCGACCAGGTTGCGCTCTTCTTTCCGCGCGGTGTAGTCGGCGAAGACGCGGCGCACTTCGGGTGCGTCGTCGGCGAACTGCGGGAATTCGTCGCGCAGCACGTCGTCCACCGGGATGTGGGTGTTGATGTGGCGCGAGTACACGCGGTGCAGCGTTTCCTTCTTCGGGAATCGCGATGCGCGCTGGCCGAAGCCTAACCGGGCGCGCGCGATGCCCATGAGGTCGATGGCGTCGCCCTGATCGAGGATGGTGAAATCCTTGGCAATGCCGGCGGCGTCGCCGTACGCGCGGAGCAGACGATGCGCCGTGGCGTGGAACGTCCCGCCGTGCACGCGCCCTGTTGAGGCGCCCACGAGGCGCTCGGCCCGCTCGAGCATTTCTTGCGCGGCGCGGCGCGTGAACGTGAGGAGGAGGATGCGGTGCGGCCTAACGCCGCTGGCCACGAGGTGCGCCACGCGGTGTACCAGCGTGCGCGTCTTCCCGGTGCCGGCTCCGGCGATGATCAGGAGCGGGCCGTCACCGTGTTGAGCGGCGGCCACCTGCGCAGCATTCAGCGATTGTTGACGGGACTCGAGAGACACTGAGGCCGGGTGAGGAGTCGGTTTCCCGTTCGATACCTACTTCTTGGAGCTGTTCCTGTACCGATTGATTGCAACTTGGTCCACATACATGCCGCCGTAGCGCTCCTCGCGCCATGGGTCGCCGTGCATGTGGTAGCCGTTCTGCTCCCAGAACCCGGGCATGTCGAAGTCGAGGAGCTCGAAGCCGCGCACCCATTTGGCACTCTTCCAGAAATACAGGTGCGGCACGAGCAAGCGAAGGGGCCAGCCGTGCTCCGGCGTCAGATCGGCGCCGTCGTGGCGGAACGCGAGCAGATTCTCGGGTAGATCAAGCTCGGCCAACGGCAAGTTGGTGGTGTACCCCTGCTCCGCGTGCACGAGGACGTACGTCGCTTCGGGCTTCGGCTGCGCGCGGCGCAGCACGTCCTGCACCGGGATGCCCTCGAAGCGATTGTCGAGACGACTCCACCGCGTGACGCAGTGGATGTCGCAAACGGTATCCTGATGGGGCAGGGCGAGGAGCTCGTCGTACGTGAGCGAGAATGGGTGCTCGACCAGTCCTGAGACCTCGAAGCGCCAGGTGGCGAGGTCCACGCGCGGGACATCGCCGTAGTGCAGCACGGGCCACTTCTTGGTGACAGCCTGCCGCGGCGGAACGCGATTGCGATCGTGTGGAGTCGCGTCGACAACAGGCAGGGGGTCTGGGGACATGCGCAAATATAGCCAGTCGTCTCGGCGACGCCGGCACGTGAGCATGACCGAGCGCGCGCGCATCCGCCTCCGATGACAGTGAAAGTCTTACGACTATGAGCGCGGACGAGGCCGGACACAAACGGACAAGACAAGAACTTCTTGTTGTTTCGAGCGCTGGCATCTCGAGCCGTTACAAGTCAATCGCCTTTGTCCGCCTTTGTCCGGGTCCGCTTTCAAACTCGTGGATGGTTGTCAGACAGCGGAGGCGGATACGCGAGCACGACTGAGCACGCGCGAATCCGCCTCCGATGACGGTGGCTACTGTGCGACGGACGCGTGGTGCGACAGAATTTCTTCGGGTAGATCGTGAATCTCTAGACCGAACGCCTCGCCGAGCGAATGGGCGACGGCGGTCGAGACGTCGGCGAGCGGAATGCGCTGAGCGGTCTCGCGCTCCATGGATGTCATCACGACGCCGCTGATGCCGCAGGGCACCATGAGATCGAAGTACGACAGGTCGACGGACACGTTGAGTGCGAAGCCGTGCCAAGTGACCCACTCGCGGGCGTGCACGCCGATCGACGCGATCTTGCGGCCGCGCGTCCAGACTCCCGTTAGGCCCTGGTTCCGCTCGGCGGGAATGTGCCACGCGCCGAGGGCGCGGATGAGTGCGGCCTCGAGCTGTCGCAAGTACCAGTGCAGATCCTTCTTGTGGCCGGTGAGGTCGATGATCGGATAGCCCACCAGCTGCCCGGGTCCGTGGAACGTGACGTCGCCGCCGCGCTCGACCTCGAAGCGCTCGACGCCGCGGGCGGCGAGCAGCTCGGGTGTGGCCACGAGGTTCGCCGCTTTCGCCGTCCGGCCGAGCGTGACGACCGGGTGGTGTTCGACGAGCAGCAGCACATCGTGCTCGACGTCGCGCGCGATCCTGGCGCGCGCGACTGCGCGCTGCAGCTCCAGGATTTCGCCGTACGAGCGAAGCCCGAGATGGACGACGTCGAGTCGCGGCATTGGGTTCCTAACGTCAGGCGTGGATCACGCGACCCATCGCATCCAGCGTCGCCTCGGCGATGGCCTCGGACAGCGTCGGGTGCGCGTGGATGGCCAGATCCACTTCCTCGATGGTGAGCTCGTTCTCGCGCGCCACCACGAGCTCGTGAATCAGCTCGGTGGCGTGCGCACCGATGATGTGCGCGCCGAGGATCTCGCCGTACTTGGGATCGGCGAGAATCTTCACGAAGCCCTCGGTCTCTCCCGCGGTGCGTGCGCGCCCGTTGGCCGAGAACGGAAACTTGCCCACCTTGTAGGCGACGTTCTTCTCCTTGAGCTGCTGTTCGGTGGCGCCCACCGAGGCCACTTCGGGATGGCAGTACGTCGCGTTAGGCACGTTGCCATAGTTCATGGACTGCACGTGCGCGACGCCGGCCAGTGTTTCGGCGAACACGATGCCCTCGCGCGATCCCTTGTGCGCGAGCATCGGCGGGCCGGCCACGTCGCCGATGGCGTAGATCCCGTCGGCGGACGTGGCCATGCGGGCGTCGATCTTGATGAAGCCGCGCTCCGTGAGTTGCACGCCGGCTTCCTTGAGCCCGATGTTGTCGACGTTAGGCGCGCGCCCAGCGGCGACGAGCACTTTCTCGACGGTGAGCGTCTTGCTCTCGCCTTTCAGGTCGATGGTGAGCGTCACGGAATCCTTGCCCACCTTGGCCGAGCCGATCTTGGCGCCCGTCACGAGGTCGATCTTGCGCTTCTTGAAGCTGCGCGCGAGCTCCGCCGATACTTCCGCATCCTCGAGCGGCAGCAGCGACGGCAGAACTTCGATGAGCGTCACCTGCGTGCCGAAGGAAGCGAATACATCGGCGAATTCGCAACCCACCGCGCCGGCGCCGATCACCGCCATCGTTTTGGGCGCGCGCTCGAGCACGAGCACTTCGTCGGACGACAGCACGGTCGTCTTGTTCAGCTCGAGTCCGACTTGCGGCAGACCGCGCACGCGCGATCCAGTCGAGACCACGATGGCTTTCTTGGCTTCGTGGGTCTCCTCTTTTCCCTCGGCGTTCTTGACCGCGATGCTCCTCTTCCCGGCGAGGCGTCCGGTCCCCTTGATCCACGTGATCTTGTGCTTCTTGAACAGGAATTCGACGCCCTTGGAATTCTGTTGGCTCACCGCACGCGAGCGTTTCATCGCGACGCCGTAGTCGAGCTTCACGTCGCCGGCAGTCACGCCGAACGCCTCACCGTGTTGAACATGCACGGCGAGCGCCGCGCTCTCGAGCAGCGCCTTTGCGGGGATGCAGCCCCAGAGGACGCACGTGCCGCCCAGGCCCTCGCGCTCGACGACCGCGGTGGACATGCCGAGTTGGGCGCATCGGATTGCGCCCACGTATCCGGCGGGACCGCCGCCGAGGAAGATCACGTCGTACGAAGCCATGAGTGGTCGTGGGTCGAGGTTGTGCGAAAAGGTGTGTGCGCTGGTTCAATACACCATCATCAGCGGGTTCTCGAGCAGGCGTCGCAAGTCTTGCAGGAAGCGCGCGCCGGTGGCGCCGTCGATGACGCGGTGGTCGCAGCTCATGGTGAAGCGCACGCGTTTGCGGACGACGACCTGGTCGTCGACCACCACCGGTTTGTCTTCGACTGCGCCGACGGCGACGATGCCCGCTTCGGGCGGATTGATGATCGCCGTGAACTGGTCGATGCCGAACATGCCGAGGTTCGAGACCGAAAACGTGGAGCCCGTGTACTCGTTAGGCGTGAGCTTGCGCGCGCGCGCCTTCGCGGCCAGCTCGCGCGCTTGGCGCGACAGCTCGGCCAGCCCCTTGCGGTCGGCGTCGAAGAGGACGGGCGTGATGAGCCCGTCCTCGATGGCGACGGCCATGCCGAGGTGCACGCGGTTGAACTGACGGACGCGATCGCCTAACCAATGGGCGTTCACCTCGGGGTGCCGGGCGAGCGCCGTGGCGACCGCCTTGAGGATGATGTCGTTGAACGACACCTTGAACTCGTCGCCCGCCTCGAGCATCGCGTCGCGCATGTCGGCCGTGCGCGTGAGGTCGGCTTCCATCGTGAGGTAGAACGTCGGGATGGGCCCCAACGATTCCGTCAGGCGGCGGGCGATGGTCTTGCGGATCTGGGTGAGCGGCACGTCGGCCCAGTCGCCGGCGGCCGCCGGGCGCGGCGCGGTGGACAGCGCCGCCGCCGGGCCCGCGGCACTGGCGGCCTCGATGTCGCGCTTGATGATGCGACCGCCCGGGCCGCTGCCCTGTACCTGGCCGAGGTCGAGCCCGCGATCGGAGGCGAGCCGGCGCGCCAGCGGCGAGGAGCGCGGGCGGCCGCCGTTCTCGTGCGGCGCCGTGGCTGCAGCCCCCGGCGCGGGAGCAGCAGGCGCACCGGCCTGCTTTTCGCCTAACGCTGGCGTCGGTGGCGCGGCGCGCGGGGCCGTGGGCCCCGACGGCGCGGGCGCGCTCGGTGCCGGTGCTGCAGCCGGTTGCGCGGCGGGCTGCGCCGGTGCTTGCGTCTGCGCCGGCTCGGCGGTCGCCGGCTCCGCGCCGGTACTCGCCGCGGGTGCGGCAGCCGCGGGCGCACTCGACAGGATCGCACCGATGTCCTCGTCGGCCGCCCCGATCACGCCGACGAGCTGCCCAACGGGAGCGGTTTGCCCTTCGGCGAGCACGCGTTTGCGCAACACGCCATCGCCGCGCGCGACCAGCTCCATCACGGCCTTGTCCGTCTCGATCTCGGCCAACACCTCGCCCTTGGCGACGGTATCGCCCTCGTTCTTCACCCATTTCACCAAGCGCCCTTCTTCCATCGTGGGCGAGAGCGCTTCCATCACGACCTTCGTTGCCATGTCACACCCTGCGCTTGAGTCGCCGCCCCGTCACTGCTCGAGGTACATCACCTTTTTCACCGCCGCGATCGTCTTGGGCACGTCGGGTTTGGCCGCGCGCTCCAGGTTCTTGGCGTACGGCATCGGCACATCCGTCTGGTGCACGCGAACCACCGGCGCGTCCAGGTCGTCGAAACAGTCGCGCTGAATGTAATCCACGATCTGGGCACCGATTCCGGCCAGCTCCCATCCCTCCTCGAGCACCACGGCGCGATTCGTTTTTCGGACGGTCGTCGCAATCGCCTCGACATCCATCGGCCGCAGACTCAGCAAGTCGAGCACGTCGACGCGGATGCCTTCCTTGGCCAACTGGTCGGCCGCCTGCAGCGCCACCAGGATCATCTTGCCGTGCGTGATGATCGAGCAGTGATCGCCCTCGCGCTTGAGCGCGGCCTTTCCTAACGGGATGAGATATTCCTCGGCGGGCACCTCGCCCTTGGTGTTGTAGAGCATCTCGCCCTCGAGCACGATCACGGGATTCTCGTCGCGCACCGCGCTCTTGAGCAGCCCCTTGGCATCGTAGGGCGTGCCGGGCGCCACGACCTTGAGTCCGGGGATGTGCGCGAGCCACGACTCCCACGACTGCGAGTGCTGCGCCGACAACTGCAGCGCTGCTCCGTTAGGCCCGCGGAACACGATCGGAATGCTGTACTGTCCGCCGGACATGTACAGCATCTTGGCGGCCGAGTTCACCACCTGGTCGAGGGCGAGCAGCGCGAAGTTCCACGTCATGAACTCGATGATCGGGCGCAAGCCGACCATGGCCGCACCCACGCCGACGCCCGCGAATCCGAGCTCGGTGATGGGCGTGTCCACCACCCGCATCTCGCCGAATTCCTGGAGCATGCCCTTGGAGACTTTGTACGCACCCTGATAGACGCCCACCTCTTCACCCATGATGAAGACGCGGTCGTCGCGCTGCATCTCTTCGCGGAGCGCCTGATTGAGCGCGTCCCGATACGTGATCACCGGCATCGTCTAGAGCTCACCATTGACGTACACGTCTTCCGTGAGCGACTCGAGCGCCGGCTCCGGGCTCGCGTCGGCGAAATTCCACGCGTCCTCGACGATGCCTTTGATCTCCTCGTCGAGCGCGGCCATGTCCTGGTCCGACCACTCGCCGTGGTGCTCCATCTCGGTGCGTAAAACGGTGATCGGGTCGCGCTTCATGTGCTCTTCGAGCTCTTCCTTCGTGCGATACGTGCCGCTCACGGCGTCGGACATCGAGTGGCCCATGAATCGATACGTGCGCACTTCGATCAGCGTGGGCGTGTGCTCGCTGCGGGCCCGTTGGGCGGCGCGCATCACGGCGTCGCGCACGGCGAACACTTCCTGCCCGTCCACCACTTCGTTAGGCATGTCGTACGAGCAGGCGCGCTCGGCGATGTCGTTGATGGCCGACGCGCGCTCGAGCGCCGTGCCCATGCCGTAGCGATTGTTCTCGATGAGATAGATCACCGGCAGCTTCCACAGCGCCGCCATGTTGAGTGCTTCGTGGAACGCGCCGCCGTTCACCGCCGCTTCGCCGAAGAAACAGAGACACACCTGGTCGCCGCCGCGATACTTGATCGCGAAGCCGACGCCGGTGGCGAGCGGAATGTGCCCGCCCACGATGCCGTGTCCGCCCAGAAAGTTCACGTTGCGGTCGAACACGTGCATCGATCCGCCCTTGCCCTTGGAGCATCCGTCGGAGCGCCCGAAGAGCTCGGCCATGATGGCGCGGGGCGATACGCCGCGGGCCAGCGCCTGTCCGTGGTCGCGATAGCTGGCGATCACGTAGTCGTCCTCGCGCAGCGCCGAGATGGCGCCGACGCCCACAGCCTCCTGCCCGATGTAGAGGTGGCAGAACCCGCCGATCTTGCCGAGCGCGTACGCCTCGGCGCAGCGCTCCTCGAAGCGCCGGATGAGCAGCATCTCGCGGAGCAGGTCCTTGCGGCTGGGCGCGTCTTCCGTTAGGCGGGCGGACGATGCCGGCGGCGCGGCGGTCTTCAGAGACGAGTCGGACTTCTTCTTGGGCATTCGAGGCGGCGACGAGAGACGGTGAAACGGCGTGGCGGTCCGGTCGAGACGGCGCGCGTGAGCGCGCGATCACGCCGTGAGACTCTGGACCTGCTCCCACGCGTGATAGCTCGACCGGACTAACGGACCCGACTCGACATGGCGGTACCCGAGGGCCAGTCCCGTCTCGCGCAGCGCGCGAAATTCGTCGGGCGTGTAGTAGCGGTCGAGCGCGATGTGTTGCGGCGACGGACGCAGGTACTGGCCGAGCGTGAGGATGTCCACGTCCACGGTGCGCAACTCGCGCATCGTGTGCTCGACTTCGGGAATCGTCTCGCCCATGCCGAGGATGATGCCGGTCTTGGTCGGGATGTGCGGTGCGACGTCTTTCACGAATCGGAAAATTCGCAGCACGCGCTCGTAGCGACCGCCCGGCCGGCACCGCTTGTACAACCGCGGGACGGTCTCCGTGTTGTGATTGTAGATGTCGGGCTCGGCATCGAGCACGGTGCGAATCGCATCCTCGTCCCCTTGAAAGTCGGGAACCAACACTTCCACCGAACAATCGGGCAGGCGCTGCTTGATCTGCCTGATGGTCTCGGCGAAAATGCCCGCGCCGAAGTCCGGAAGGTCGTCGCGATCGACGGAAGTGATCACGACGTGCCGCAGCTTCATCTGCTCGACCGCGGACGCGACGCGCGCCGGCTCTTCGATGTCATAGACGGGCGGACGTCCGTGCGACACCGCGCAGTACGCGCAGTTGCGTGTGCAGACATCGCCCAGGATCATGAACGTCGCGGTGCCGTGCTCCCAGCATTCGCCCACATTCGGACAGTGCGCTTCCTCGCAGACGGTGTGCAGTCCGAGCTCGCGCATGAGCGCGCCCAACCGATTGTAGTTCTCGCCGCCCGGCGCACGCACCTTGAGCCAGGATGGCTTGCGGTCGGGAAGCGGGGCAGCGGCGTGGCGCCCCATGATCTGGTACAGCGTATCCGTCATACGATTTGGTATGCAGTTCTGTCGTCCCGACGACCGGTTGCAAGCCCCGTCCGAGGCGACACATAGGCCGACAGGGACTCGGCAACCTACCCGTTTGGGCAGGTCGGTGGAAGTGGAGGCACCTGCTAAACTGCTATTTGATGGTTACGCGAGACGCCTCGAAGCGCTCGACCGAAAATGGACTCAGGTCTAACGTCGGTGTCTCCCCCGATGCGAGCGCCGCGATGCACTCGCCGGTCAACGGACCCAGAAGGATGCCGTTGCGCGAGTGGCCGCAGGCGTAAAGCAGCATCGAGTACTCGGGATCCGGGCCGAGGATCGGGAGGAGGTCCGGTGTCACCGGGCGGAGCCCGCTCCAGCGCTCGAGCGGACGCGCGTTCGCCAGCGCCGGCGCGATTCGCTGGGCGACGTCGCCCAAGGCGCGCATGCCTTCGGGAGTTGTGCCGGTGGCAAAGCCCACGTGCTCCATGGTTGACCCGACCACCGCGTGCGCACTCGACCGCGGCACCACGTAGCCATGGCCCGCGTAGGTCACGTGGCGAATGGGGCAGGCCCCAAGCGAGAGCATCTGGCCTCGTACCGGCTCGATCGGGATGCGGCGCGGGAGTCCCTCGATGCCCGGCGACCACGCTCCTGCCGCGAGCACGAGCTTGGATGCGATCATGGTGCGCCCGGAGGCGAGCTCGACCCACGGGCGCTCGTTTTCCAGGTCGATCGATCTCACGCGATCGTGGATGATCGTGACCGTCGAGTTGGCTTCGACCATCTCCCGCAGGACGCGAAGCAAGGCGACGTTGTCCACCGCGCCGTCGTCGGGAAAAAGACAGGCGCCGGCAGCCTGTCCGATGCCCGGCTCGAGGCGGCGAAGCTCCTCCGCGCTCAGCCACTTGCCGCCCAACGACGCAATTTCGGCGCGTTTGGCGTCCGCATGCTGTTCGTCGAACACGAGCTCGAGGATGCCGTCGCGATTCAAGGGAACGAGAGTACCGGTGACCTCGGCCAGCGCTTCGACGTAGCTGGGGTACAGGTCACGAGCGGCAATGGCAAACGTGTGGGCCGGGCCTTCGGACCGTTCGACGCTTGGCGCCAGCATGCCGGCGGCAGCCCGGGAGGCTTCGCCGGCGTTGTGATCGGCGACGATAGAGACGTCTGCCCCACGGGCGGAGAGAGCCGCGCCCGTGGCGAGGCCCACCAGGCCGCCGCCGATGATGATCACGTCGCCGCCCCGGAGCAGGGCGGGGTGGCCTTCAGTCGGATACGTCATTTTGTTCCTGCAAGGAACGCCGGAACCTGAAACCTCGCTGTCGCGCCGGTCGTAATGTGCGCAGAGACCGAGCCATCGGTCGAACTCGTGGAGATTCCGATCATGCTGCGAACCATCTTTTCTGTCGGCGCATTGGCGATTCTCGGGCTGATCGCGCTCAAGTTCGTGTTCAACATTTTTGGCGGCCTGGTCTCGATCTTGTTCGTGCTGCTGTTCCTGGCGCTCAAGATTGCCATTATCGGTGCGCTGATCTATCTCGTGATCCGCATCGTGAGCCCGGATACGGCGCGGCGTCTTCGCGAGAAGTTCAACGGCTGATCTGCCGTTAGTCAGCGGCCGGCCCCATGCGCGCATGACGTGCGTTGGGCCGGCCGCGGATCGTCAGGTTCGTTCGCGCCGCTCCAGTCCTTCCACGACGCCCCACACCAACATCGGCACCATGAGCTCGTGGTGCCCCGTGATTTCGAAGCCCTGACCGCCTTCCAGCGTGGGCCGCTGCACGACGTTCACGCGCGGGCGATAGTGACGCGCCATGTCCAGATCGCAGGTGGTGAAGTTCGTTGGGCGTCCGCGGTCCAGGTTGCGCGCGATGGTGAGCGCCTTGAGGAACACCTCGGGCATCACGACGGCGCTGCCGATGTTCAGCACGACACCGCCTTCGTGAAGTCCGGAGACCGAGGCCGCGAGACGACGGAAGTCGCGGTGGCTCGTGTCGCCGATGGCGGCGCCGTTCGCTGCTGGATGTTGGTGGATGATCTCGGCGCCTAAGGCAGCATGCACGGTGAGCGGCACGCCCAGGCTCCGGGCGCCGAGCAGCAGCGAGAGCTCGGGATGGGCGAGGGCGGTTTCGCCGGCCAGCGCGCGGCCGAGTGCTTCGCCCATGCCCCAGCCGGACTCCATGCCTAACGCAAACGCGGCGTTCATCCCGCGGCCGGTCTCCTCAGCCATGCCGAACGTGCCGTCGCGGAGCCCGGCAGCCACGTCTTCCGAGGTGCCGCCCCACCGCGCGATCTCGTAGTCGTGAATGGCGGCGGACCCGTTCATGGCCAGGTGCGTGATGACGCGCCGGCGCATGAGGTCGAGCAACAGCGGCGCGAGTCCGGTTTTCACGACGTGCCCGCCGATCATCACGATTACCGCGCGTCGTCCTGCGGCAGAAACGATCGCGTCGATCACGCGACGAAAATCGCGCGCGACGAGCACGTCGGGCAGTGATTGCAGGAACGTGGCGAACGAGCGTTCGCCGGCCGCGTCCTCGCGAGGCGGCGCCGCGAACTCCTCGGCGCGCACTTTGTTAGGCCGGCGTGCGATCGGAACGGTGCGGACGGCCGACAGGTCGGCCTCCGGTGTCACCGGTCCTCCGCGGTCTCCGTGATCGGCGGCTGGTACGATTGCAGGTAAAGATCGAGGGTTCTGAGCACGGGCACCTTGGCTTTCATCTGCACAACGATGTGCCGCGGATCGTCGCTCAGCCAGATCTCGGCTTCGCCACCCTCGGAAAACAACCCCTGCGACTTGATGATCGGTTGGATGACGATGGCGTCGAACGTACCGGCCGGTACCGTGACACGCTCCTTCCGCAGCACTTTCACGATGACCGGGTTCTTCTCAGGCCGGAAGTAGCGGTTGAACGTGTAGGTTTTCCCGACTTCGAGCGGCACAGTGCGCACGAAATAGAGGAACGAGCCGTCGTCCAACGGGTTCGGCACGCTCGCCATCTCCGGATATCCGTGCTGCTGCATCTTCGCGCGCTCGGGCCAGATGTCGTAGATGCGCTGCTTGTCATAGTTCACTTCGTGAATCTTCTGCACGAAGCGGCGCGACGAGAGCGTGGACGTGTCGAACCAGCTCTCGAGCACGTCGTGCACCTTGAACATCAGAAAACCGCCGTCGACGGTGAACAGCGAGTGGAACGAGGGGTGTCCCTGTATCGTGTCCACGCCAACGATGCGCATTTCACCGCTCCCGACCTTGGCGCCGCCCACCGCAACCGTGTACGTGAGTTTCTCGCCCACGCCGAACGGGCGTGACGCCGTGTCCGTGTTGGCGACCGCAGACGCCAGCCGGGTAGCCGAATCGCCAGTCGGTTGCGCGACCAGCGAAACCGGGACGATGGCGCACGCGCCGAGTGCGGCGCCGATAACCGCCATTCGGCGCCAGCGTCGCGTTACCCGGTTCGTCATGTCGAAGGACTCGTTACGCGACGGCGCCGGCTTGCCCAACCGAAGCGATAGAGGTCGAGCGCGGCCGCCAGCGGGCGAACGCGCGAGGCGCGCGGGCGCAAGTCGTAGCGCGCGTCGAGCGTGACCGTTTCCACGCGGCGCGCGAGACGCGTCGTCTTGACGAGCAGCTCGACGTTGGCGGCCCAACCACTCCACTGCACGATCGGCGCGTCGCCGGCATCGCGAATGACATCGCGCAGCACCGAGATGCGGAACAACCGGAAGGTGCCGAACGGATCGGTGACGCCGGCAACCTTGAGGAACGGCCGCACGACCCACGGCGCGAGCAGCCGCAGACGACGCACGGCCACCGGCACGCGCGGCGACGGCGGCTGCTCGGCGATGACGACATCTGCGCCGCCTTCGAAGCGCTTGACCAACTCGGGAAGATGCTCGGGTTGATCGGTGAAGTCGCCCTGCATGAGGATCGCGGCGTCGCGCCGCGGATAACGCGTCCGCTTGACCGCGGTGCGGGCTAACGTGTCGATCGCGCTCGCGTAACCACGACATTGGTCGTTGCGCAGGACCGTGAGCGGCAACACTCCGGCGTACGGCTTGAGCGTCTCGGCGGTGGCGTCGCTGCTGCCGTCGTCGAGCACGATCAATTCGTATTCACGCGGATGCTCCTCCAGCACCTTTCTGATGCGCCAGAGCAGCAAGCCAATAGTGGGCGCTTCGTCGAACGCCGGAATGCAGATGTAGAGCATGGTCTCTATGAATCATACCGCGAAGCAGTCCGCGCGGTTCCCATTTGGGACGGACGCTGCGGCGTCAGCGCAAACGTCGTCGTCGCAAGATGACCGGACACCTTAGGAAAGGCAAAGGCGCGCGAAAGTGTGCGCCCGGTCACGCTGGCACTTGGCATCCGGGAGTGCCGCAGCCGATTTCGCCGGGCTAATTGCCCGTATCGTCGTAGGTCGTCACACAAGTAAGGCCTCGCGGCCCGTGCCGTGCGAACTGGTGTATGACACAGACGAGATCCATCGGAGAGTGGAGATGATTCTCGGTAACGTTCGTGCTTCACTCACGCGCGATGATGCGCAGCTGGCGCTCCAATTGATCGGACGGGCCTCGCGCGTCACGCTCGAGGAAGCGGAGGAAGCCTTACGGGAGCGCGGCGTCGACGCGCTGCTCGATGACCCGCGCTTGCTGCAAGCGCTCCTCGACACGGCATCGCGCCTCGGCATGCGCGCGTCCTGGCCGCTCTTTTGTTACGTGATCGTGCGCCAGTCCCTGTGTCGCGCCGGCGAAGGCGATCGTGCGCTGGCGGACTATGTGGCGGCGATCGTGTTGCACTTTGGCGCACGCGGGCGCGCGACGCGCGTCAACGACCACGATGACGAGGACTACGACACGCTGTCCGCGCTACTCGACGACGTGAACGACGACGACGCGCGCCGCAGCTTCTTCGTTAGGCAACACCTGGGCAACTACGCCCTGTGGCTGAGCGGCCTGTTCCCGGATCGCATCGAGCAGCGCCGCTGGCGGCGTGGCGGACCAGACCTCGAGTATTACGAGGAAATGGGACGGCGCGGCTTTCAGATGGCGGCCGATCACCGGTTGGCGCAGGAGCACGGGCTCGATGTGCTATTCCGTGAGGCGGCGGCGCGCTTCGCCGTGATTCGCGTTGCGCTCAACGAGATGAGCGACAGCATCTTCTTCCCGACGCTACACACGCCTGAGCGACTCATGCGCCAGGTGATGGACGAGTGGCGCTGGAAGCGTATGAGCTGACAGGCGGACGCGGCCGGACACAGCCGGACACTGCCGGACCGTTCCGGTGCAGGGCAAACCTCATCGCACGTGGTTCAAGGCGCGCCGCGATGCGGCCGCGCGCCGCACGAATTCCGCGAACAGGCTCGTGTCCGGCGCGGGCTCGGGTCCGATCACCAGCTCCTCGGGATGCCATTGCACCGCGACTGCCCACCAGTCGCCGGATCCTCTCCATTCGAGACCTTCGATAATGCCGTCCGGCGCCCAAGCGGTGGCGCGGAGGCCCTCGGCAACTCGGTCAGCGGCTTGGTGGTGGAACGAGTTGACCCGAAGCCGGGTAGAGCCAAGCGTCCGCGAGAGCGCCGAACCTGTTTCGATGTCCACGTCGTGCACGCGCGCCGATCGAGGGCCGGACGGATCGTGATCGAGCGAGCCGGGGCGTTGGCTGGGAATGTCCTGCACGAGCGAGCCGCCGAGCGCGACGTTGAGCAGTTGGAGACCTCGGCAAATGGCGAACGTTGGGCACGCGACCGTGCGTGCGGCCTCGACCAGCGCGATCTCCGTGGCGTCGCGCTCGGGATTGGTTCCCTCGACGGTTGCATCGCGTGGCGCGTCGTACCGATCCGGATCGACGTCTTCGCCGCCCGTGAGCACGAGTCCGTCGCACGCGTCGATGATCGCCGCGGCATGGGAGAATCCCGCGAGCGGCGGGACGACAAACGGCAGCGCGCCGGCTTGCTCCACCGCTTCGACATACGCGGCATTCAGCCGGACGCGTCGTCGATGGTCATCAGTGTACGTGGTGGCAGAAATCGCGATGCGCGGTGGCCGTGCGGTCGTAGGCAGATCGGTTCGTGACATGCGTAGGGATAAGATGATGCCGTGTGGGTTGCGCGCGCGGCCGAGCGATTCGTATCGTAACGGGACAGCCAGCATTTTCGCGAGGGTGCCGTATGCCTACCTACGAATACCAATGCCAAGCCTGTCGGGCGACGTTCTCCGTGCGCGAATCGATTTCGCAACACGGCCACGCGGATGTCACGTGCCCGCACTGCCGGTCGCACGACGTGGAGCTCCGGATGAGCGAGTTCTACGCGAAGACGCCGCGCAAATCGTAATGACCGTACACCCCGTTGGGCGTCGAGGACGGGCGCCATGTTCGAGAGTATGAGACAAGCCTGGCGCGACGCGATGAACCGCGCGTCCTCTCCTGCGGAAGGGCGCGCGGTTCTTGCGATGATGCGCCAAGCACTGGTGGAGGCGAAGGTCGGCGTCTCGCAGGTGCGCGATGCGCTCGACGCGACGCGCGCGCAGTTGGCGCGCGAGCAAAAGGAACTGGAGACCGCGGAACGTCGCGGCCGCATGGCGGCGGAAATTCAGGACGAGGAGACGGCGCGCATTGCGGAGCGCTATGCCACGAAGCACCGCGGGCGCGTCACGATGCTGGAGCGCAAGCTCGAGGCGCAGACGTCGGAGTTGGCGTTGGCAGAACAGGAGCTGTCGGAAATGACGGAGCAGTTTCACGCGATGGCGGCGGGCGGAGGTGTTCGTGGCGTGGGCGTGCCCGGCGGGACGCCATCGGCGACGAGCGATCCGCTCGGGGAATCGGCGGATGCTTCGTTGGACGCCGACCTGGCCGGACTGCGACGGGCGGCCGAGCGGACGGCGCGCGAAGCGGACGCGGAGCGGCGGCTCGAGGAGCTCAAGCGCCGCATGGGCCGCTGAGCACGAGCGGCGGGCGCTGGACGCCGGGCCGCCGCGTTGCGTTAGGCGTCGGCGCGGCGGCAGTGGCGCTCGGCGCAGCGGGACGGCCCGCAGCGTCGCAGGTTGCAGGGCGCGCCGTGCCGTGCGCGGGCCAGCGCATCTCCGAGGTCGAAGTCCAGACGCGGCCGCCATACTACCCCCGCAACGGCAAGTGGTGGACGACGCCGCTCGGCATTCTGTCCTCGATCCACTCCAATACGAAGCCCGAGGTGGTGCAGCGGTTCATCCTACTGCAGCCGGGCATGGCCTGCGATTCGGCCGACGTGGCCGAGTCGGAGCGCATCCTGCGTGCGCAGCCGTTCATCGCGCAGGCGCACATCTCGACCTACGACGACGGGGCGGGCGGCGTGATCCTCCTGGCCGAGACGACAGACGAGTTCACGCCGATCCTTGCGTTAGGCACGTCCAGTCACAGCCCGTACCTCAAGTCGTTCCGTGTCGGCGAGGGCAACTTCATGGGCGGCGGCCGCTCGCTGCAGGTGGAATGGGCCGACGGCCAGTTTCGCGATACGTACGGGGTGCGCTTCACCGACTACCAGTTCGTGGGCCATCCGTGGCACTTCAACCTGGCACTGGAGCGTTTCGACCTCGGGCAGAGCAACCTGTTCATGGACGTGAGCCACCCGTTCATCACCGACCGGCAGCGCATCGCGTGGCGCGTGATCGGCGAGGATCGCAGCGACGTATTCGGCTTCGACCGCAGCGACCTCGACGCGGTGCCGATCGGGATCGATCGCAAGTTCGCCGACGTGGGCGGCGTGGTGCGCCTCGGCGGCCGGGGGCAGCTGAGTCTGTTAGGCTTCTCGGTGTCGCACGAGACGGACAACGCCGGGCTGCCGCCGGACCCGGACTCGCTGGTCAACTTCGACTCGTTGGTCGCGCGGTATCCCGCGCGCCGCAACACGCGCATCAACATCCTGTGGGGCCTGCGCGATCTGAGCTTCCTGCCGGTGGAGCACTTCGACGCGCTCGAGGCCACGCAGGACGTGCGCGTCGGCTTCCAGTTAGGCACCTTGCTCGGCCGCGGGGTGCGGGTGCTCGACGGACACGACGACGATCTGTTCCTGGCGAGCGATGCGTACGTCGGATACGGGACGCCGCAGACGTTCGGATATCTGACCACGACGGTCGAAGGCCGCCAGGATTATCGGACGCACGGGTGGGACGGCATTCTGGCCAGTGCGCGGCTCATGATGTACCGCCGGATCGCGACGGATCACACGCTGGTCGGGACGGTCGATTGGGGCAGCGGCTGGAAGCAGCGCGTGCCGTTCCAGCTGTCGTTAGGCGAGGTCGATGGTGGCGTGCGCGGCTACATCGATTCGCAGGACGCGGGCGCCATGCGCGGCGTGGTGCGGCTCGAGGACCGGTGGGTGATCGGGCGCGTGCGGGACCAGGCGGCCGTGGGGCTGGCGTTCTTCACGGACGCGGGCCGCGTCTGGGCGGGCGATGCGCCATTCAGCATCACCACGCCCGTCAAGATGGGGGTCGGTGTCGGGTTGCTCGGCGCGTTTCCGCCGGGGTCGCAGCAAACGTGGCGCCTGGATCTCGCGCTGCCCGTGAATCACGACGCGCACGCGAAGTGGGAAGTGCGACTGAGCGTGCTCAACGCCAGCCACCTGTTCAGGCACGAGCCGCGCGACATTCGGTTCAGCCGCGAGCTTGTGTCGCCGTCGAGCGTGTTTACCTGGCCGTGAGCTGAGACGGGATGATGCGCTCCGGTGGCTGCGTGCCGCCGGCGGCTTGCTGCTCCTCCCACGATATCACCGTAGGCGTTTGCTTGATGCACGCCGCGAAATGGCCCCGTTCCTTTTCTTCGAGCGGCGGAACGAGGCGCGTGCACGCCTCGTCCTTGCGCGGGTGCGGGCAGCGCGGATGGAACGGGCAGCCGGCGGGCGGGTTCGCGGGTGACGGAACGTCGCCGCTCAAGATGATGCGCTGGCGCTCGCGTGTTGGATCGGGCACCGGAACCGCGGACAGCAGCGCCTGCGTGTACGGCATGATGGGCTGCCGGTACAAGTCGGCGGCGTCGGCCTGTTCGACGATGTGACCCAGGTACATCACCGCCACGCGATCGGCAATGTGCTCGACGACCGACAGATCGTGCGCGATGAACAAGTAGGCGAGGCGGTGCTGCCGCTGCAGGTCCTCGAGGAGGTTGATGACCTGCGCCTGCACGGACACGTCGAGCGCGCTCACCGGCTCGTCGCACACGATGAACCGCGGTTCCACCGCGAGCGCGCGCGCGATGCCGATGCGCTGGCGCTGCCCGCCGGAGAATTCGTGCGGGTAGCGTAACGCCACGTCGGCGCGCAAGCCGACCTCGTCGAGCAGCTCGCGCACGCGCGCATCGGCGGCGTCGCCCTCGGCGAGGTCGTGAATCGTCAGGCCTTCGCGCACGATGGCACCCACCGTCATGCGCGGGTTGAGCGACGAGAATGGATCCTGGAAGATGATCTGCATCTGCCGGCGGAGGCGCCTGAGCGCTTCGCCGCCGAGCGCCCGCACGTCCACGCCATCGAAGCGAATGTCGCCGGATGTGGGCTCGATGAGGCGCAGGATCGAGCGACCGGCCGTTGTTTTGCCGCAGCCGGATTCGCCGACTAACGCAAGCGTTTCGCCCGGCATCACGTCGAGCGAGATGCCATCCACCGCGCGCACGGCGCCGACGCGGCGGCGGAACACGCCGCGACTGACGGGGAAATATTTGACCAGGTCGCGCACCGCGAGGAGCGGCGCCGCGCCCTGTGGCGGGGCGGCCGGGTGGACCGACTCTGCGTTAGGCGCGGTCACGACGTGGCCACCGCTCCGCCGGCGACGGCCGCGCGCGGGGATTGGCGGCGGGCCGGCTCGGCGGCGAGATGGCACCGCGAGATGTGGCCGGTCCCGATCTGGTACAGGGGCGGCGGCTCGACCCGGCAGCGATCCCACGCGTACGCGCAGCGATCGTGAAACCGGCAGCCGGCCGGCCATTCGGTGGGCGACGGCACCGTCCCCGGGATGACCGTTAGGCGCTCGCGCCGGTCGCCCAACCGCGGCATCGCGCTCAACAGGCCTTCGGTGTACGGGTGGTGCGCCGCGGCGAACAACGTGCGCACCGGCGCTTCCTCCACGATTTGCCCCGCATACATCACCAGCACGCGCGACGCCGACTCGGCAATGACGCCGAGGTCGTGCGTGATGAGCAGGATCGACATGCCCACGCGTTCCTGGAGCTCGGCGAGCAGCTCGAGGATCTGCGCCTGGATGGTCACGTCGAGCGCGGTGGTGGGCTCGTCGGCGATGAGCAGCGCCGGGTGCATCATGAGCGCCATCGCGATCATCGCGCGCTGCCTGAGGCCGCCCGACAACTGGTGTGGGTACTCGCGTGCGCGCTCGGCCGGTGCGGGGACGCCGACCTGTTGCAGCATGTCGACCGCGCGGTCCCACGCCTCGTGTCGCGACGCCGAACTGTGTACGCGTGCGACTTCGGCGATCTGGTCGCCCACCGTGAATACCGGATTGAGCGACGTCATCGGCTCCTGAAAGATCATCGAGATGCGATTGCCGCGAATGGCGCGGATGGCGCGATCATCGAGCGACAAGAGGTCCCGTCCCTCGAACTCGATGCGGCTCCCCGGCTCGATGCGGCCAGGTCGCTCGATGAGTCGCAGGATCGAGAGCGACGTCACGGATTTGCCGCAGCCCGATTCGCCGACGAGGCCCACGGTTTCGTGAGGCATCACATCGAACGACACGCCGTCCACGGCGCGGGCCACCGTCCGCCCGGTGTGAAACCAGGCGGACAGATCACACACCTTCAGCAGCGGCGTCGAAGCAGGGCTCGGCATCACCCGTCAACCTGACGCGGGTCCAGCGCGTCGCGCAAGCCATCGCCGAGAAGATTGAATGCCATCACCGTGATCACGATTGCCAAGCCGGGGAACGTCGAGATCCACCACAGGGATGCGATTTCGTCGGAGCCATCGAGGATCATGTTGCCCCAACTGGCGGCCGGCGGTCGCACGCCGACACCCAGGTACGACAGGCCTGCCTCCACGATCAACACGTTCGCGATGCCGAGCGTGATCGACACGATCACCGGGGAGAGGACGTTGGGCAGGATGTGGCGCCATAAAATCTGACGGTCGCTCGCGCCCAACGCACGCGCGGCGACGACCATGTCCCGCTCGCGCAGCGACAGCACCTGGGCGCGCACCACGCGGCTGACGCCGAACCAGCCGGTGAGGCCTAACAGAAGGATCAGGATGGGCAGCGGCACCGGCGCCCACAGCGCGAGCACGGCGATCAACAGCAGAATGCGCGGGACCGAGAGCGCGGCGTCGATGAGGCGCATCATGATCGTGTCGACGCGGCCGCCTACGTAGCCGGCGATGGCGCCGTACGCGGTGCCCACGGACGCGGACACGACGATGGCGAGCAGCGCGACGCTGAGCGACACGCGCGCTCCGTAGAGCGCGCGGCTGAACACATCGCGGCTGGCGAAGTCGGTGCCGAACGGATGCGCGAGCGATGGCGGCAGGTCCTTGAGCTGCACGATGTCGGGCTGCGCGATGGGCGAATATGGCGCGAGCCACGGCGCGAGCGCGGCAACGATGAGCAGCGCGACGATTACACAGAGCGCGACGAAGCCGGCGTGATTGTCGCGCAGCCGCGTGAGCGCGATGCGCCAGGGCGAGCCGCTGTCGACGTCGCCCGCGCGCGCGACGGCACCGCAAATGAGCGTCGTTAGTACGGCGGCAGCGATCCAGACGAGCGTATGCACGCTACTCGAGCCGGACGCGGGGATCGACCACGGCGTACAGCGCGTCCGCGATCAAGCTGCCGCCGATCACCAGTACGCTGCCAATGACGACAGCGGCAGTGAGCAGCGGGTAGTCGCGCGTGCCGATGGCCTCGACGGTGAGCAGACCCATGCCGGGCCATGAAAACACCTTTTCGACGAATACCGATCCGCCTAACAGGACCGGCAGCGCGAGCCCGAACAGCGTGATCACCGGGAGCAGCGCGTTGCGCAAGATGTGGTGCATCAGCACGCGGCGCTCGGTGACGCCCTTGGCGCGCGCCGTGAGGACGAAGTCTTCGCCGGCGACATCGAGCAGCGCGGCGCGCTGGAATCGGGCGATGGCGGCGGCGCTGAGCAGCGCGAGGGTGCACGCGGGCAGCACGAGATGCCACACGCGGTCGCCGATCCGCTGCCAGAATCCATAGTACGGATACATGACGGGATCGAACATGCCCGTTACCGGGAACACCCTCCAGACGAACGCGAACAGGAACAACAGCATCAGCGCGAGCCAGAAGTCCGGCATCGAATAAAAGAACAACGAGCCGAGGCCCAGGCCCCAATCGAGCGGACGGCCGCGGTGCCGCGCCTGGATCAGGCCTAACGCTATGCCGGCGGCGAAGGCGAGGACGAGCGCGACGCCCATGAGCAGCAGCGTGTTGGGCAGGGCCGACGCGATCACGGCGCTCACCGGCCGCCGGTGCGGAAACGAAAACCCGAAGTCGCCGTGCGTCATCATGACCAGCCAGTGTCCGTACTGAACGGACAGCGGCTGGTCGAGACCATAGACGTGGCGGTAGTGCGCGCGGACCGCAGGGGGCGTGAGCGGGCTGTCGAGCGAGGCGGCGATCGGGTCGCCGGGTGCCAGGTGCAGCAGAAAAAACGTGGCGGTGGCGACCAGCCAGACGATCAGAATACCGTGAGCCGCGCGGCGCAGGAGCAGCCGAAGCACGTCAGCGTCCGGCGCGAATGCGCCGCCGGACGCCGCTTACCATCGCGACCCTGGCAGGCCTAACGTTGGGCCTCGGCGAAACGGATCTGATCGCGCGGCATGCGCTCGGCGGACGGAATGTACCATTGGGAGATGTTAGCGAACCACTCGTCGGCGCGCATGTCCACCGGGTGGATCCGCTTCTGGACCGCGGCCACCGTGGACGGCTCCCAGAGCCAGATCGCGGGCGCGTCTTCGTTCAGCAGGCTGTGGGCGCGGAAATAATAGGACTTCGCGCGGGCCGCGTCGAACTGGGCAATAGCGGTGTCGACCAACGCGTCGAACCGGGGATTCTCGTACGAGCCCGCGTTGCCGCCATCCTTGGCCTTCGCCGCGTCGACGCCCCAGCCCTGCAGGATCGAGCTCGGGTTGCCGTCGGACTGCATCGCCTCGATCACCGTCTGGAACTGGCGCGCCTCACTGCGCTGCCGCACGGTGCCCATGTCGGCGGTCTCGATGTCGGCCTTCACGCCGACGTCCTGGAACATCGCCTGCAACAGGACCGCGGTCTGCATGCGCACAGCGCTCGACGTCGGGACGAGCATGCTGAACCGGAGCGGCGTCCCGTTCTTGACGCGGATGCCGTCGGGGCCCGCGTGCCAGCCGAGTGCGTCGAGCAGGTGGCGGGCGCTGTCGGGGCTGTAGGGCAGCTCGGCGACCGTGCTGTCGAAGTACGGCAGCGCGCGGGTGTACGGCCCGTACGCCACCGAGCCTAACGAGTCGAACACACTCCGGGTGACGCGGCGGCGGTCGATCGCCATGGTGAGCGCGCGACGGAGCGAACGATCGGCGAACAGTGCGTTGGGCCGGGACTGATCGTTCGGGTCGCGTTCGTTGAACAACAGGTAGCCGTACGCCATCGACGGATACGCCACCAGCTTCACGTTAGGCGTCTTGGCGACGCGCGGAATGTCCGGTGGGTTGACGAACTCCAGGAAGTCGGCGTCGCCGGAGAGCACGCGCACCAAGCTGGCATTGGGGTCGGGCGCGATACTCCAGATGAGGCGCTCAAGGCGCGGTCGCCCGCGGTGATACGACGTGTCGGCCTGCAGCTCGATCGTCTGGCGCGGCACCCAATTCACGAAGCGATACGGGCCGCTGCCGATGGGATGCCGCGCAAACGGCGACGACTGCAACTGCGCCAGGTCGGCGCCGGCGAGCACATGCCGCGGCAGAATCCGCATCTGATACGCGGCATCATAGAACTGGCCGGGATACCGCTTCTTGAACCAGAACACGGCGATCGCCGAATCCGGCGTGCTCACCGAGTCGATGTTGGCGAGCAGCGGCGCCACGAACGAGCCGACCTTGGGATTCTTGTACAGTTCGACGGTGAACTTCACGTCGCTCGAGCGTACGGGCACGCCGTCGTGCCAGCGCGCTGCGGAGTCGATGTGAAATCCGATGGTGAGCGAGTCGCGGCCCCACGTCCACGAATCAGCGAGCTGGCCGGTCCAACCCTGATCTCCGATCGGGTCCAATGTGGCGCCCGGTCGTGCGAGGTTCTCGAAAACGAGGCCGTCCACCTCGTAGCTGGTCGCGTTGACCGTGATCGGCGGGAGGAGCGCGTCGGCATCCCCGATGACCGCAATCACCATCGTGCCGCCGTATTCGCCGCCCTGGGTCCGCGCGCGATCGCCGTGCTGACAGGCGATCACGGCCAGCAACGGAAGTAAGGACGACGCAACGAGAGGGGTTCGCATGCTCACGGATTTGCGGGAGGAGGAGGTGCCGGATCGGCGTCCGAAGTGGGGCCGCCGCACCGTGAAGACGATCAGTCTTGGGAGATGATTCGCTATGACCTCCTTCGCAGCCCTCGCAAACGCCGCCGGCGGACCCAGCCGTATGCGCCTTCGCTCTACGCGGCAAACTATGGTGAGAACACGCCGGTGAGGCAAGGAAAACGTGATGACCGGTTGCGTTGGAGCTTGCCACGCGCCAACCCAGCCAACCTGACCCAGTAACGGCACAGCGGGCCGATGGAATTTCCCCCGCCGGTATGCCAGATTTCAGTGCTGCAACGCGGGCCGACGGAGGCCCGCGCCACGTTGTTCGCTCACCGACACGACCGTGCGCCGACCGGCGCCGAGGGTTTCATGACGACCACGATTGCACCGGTATCGCTGACCGATGCCGACAGCTTCATCCCCCGCCACGTCGGCCCAACCGACGACGACGTTCGCGCCATGCTCGAGGTGTTGGGCTACGAGTCGCTCGACGACCTGATGGATGCGACGGTGCCCGACGCGATCCGCTTGCGGCGGCCGCTGGCGTTAGGCGAAGGAAAGAGCGAGACGGCGGCGCTGCGCGGGTTTCGTGCGGTGGCATCGCGCAATCACGTGTTCCGCTCCTTCATCGGACTCGGCTACTACAGCTGTCTGGTGCCGCCGGTGATTCAGCGAAACGTGCTCGAGAATCCGGCGTGGTACACCGCCTACACGCCGTACCAGGCCGAGGTGGCGCAGGGCCGGCTGGAAGCGCTGCTCAATTATCAGACGATGGTCATCGATCTCACCGGTCTGCCGATCGCCAACGCGTCGCTCCTCGATGAGGCGACTGCCGCGGCCGAGGCGATGATGATGTCGCACGCGGTGAAGGGCGGTGCGGGCAAGAACACGTACTTCGTGTCACAGGACTGCTTCCCGCAGACCATCGAAGTGGTGCGCACGCGCGCACGGGCGCGCGGGATCGCGGTGATCGTGGGCGACCACCGCACGGCTACGTTAGGCAACGACGTCTTCGGTGCGCTGGTGCAGTACCCAACGGCCGACGGCGCGGTGATCGACTACCACGCGTTCGCCGAGCGCGTCCATGCGGCGGGCGGCCTGCTCACCGCGGCCGCGGATTTGCTCTCGCTCACGCTGCTCGTGCCGCCCGGCGAATGGGGCGCGGACGTGGCGGTGGGATGTACGCAGCGCTTCGGCGTTCCACTGGGCTTTGGCGGACCGCACGCCGCGTACTTTGGCACGCGCGATGAGTTCAAGCGCCAGATCCCCGGCCGCATCATCGGCGTCTCGCGCGACAGCGAGGGGCGCCCGGCGCTGCGGATGGCGCTGCAAACGCGCGAACAGCACATCCGCCGCGAGAAGGCGACGAGCAACGTGTGCACGGCGCAGGTACTGCTCGCGGTGATGGCGAGCATGTACGCGGTGTGGCACGGCCCGGCGGGTCTCCAGCGCATCGCCACGCGCGCGCACCGGTTCGCCGAGACCGTCGCCGAGGGCCTGCGGCGACTGGGCTACGGTATCCGGCACGACGTGTTCTTCGACACCGTGTGCGTCGAGTTAGGCGAGCGTCGCCTCCCCGACGTGCTGCGCGAGGCCCGCGCCAAGCAGCTCAACATGCGGGTGATCGACGAGCATACGTTAGGCATCGCGATCGGCGAGAGCACGCTCCTCGATGACGTGAACGACCTGTTCGCCGTGTTCAATCGCGGCGTGCGGCCGGACTTCGCGGCGTCCGATGTGGCCGAGGGCGTGGACGACCGGTTCGACGAGCGCTTCGCGCGTACGAGCGCCTACCTCACGCATCCGGTGTTCAACAAGTACCACTCCGAAACCGAGATGCTGCGCTACATGCGCAAACTCGAGTCGCGCGACCTGTCCCTCACGCACTCGATGATTCCGTTGGGCTCGTGCACCATGAAGCTCAACGCGACCGCCGAGATGCTGCCGATCTCGTGGCGCGAGATCAACCGGCTGCACCCGTTCGCGCCGCGCGAGCAGACCGACGGCTACTCGGTGCTGTTCGAGCGGCTCGAGCGTGCGCTCGCGGAAATCACCGGATTCCCGGCGGTGTCGCTGCAGCCTAACGCAGGCTCGCAGGGCGAATACGCCGGCCTGCTCGTCATTCGCGCCTACCACGAATCGCGCGCCGAAGGCCACCGCGACGTGTGTCTCATCCCGCAGTCGGCGCACGGTACCAATCCGGCGAGCGCGATGATGGCAGGCATGTCGGTGGTCGTCGTGCGCACCGACGAGCGCGGCAACATCGACCTCACCGACCTCCGCGAGAAGGCGGCTGCGAACGCGCCGCGCCTCGCGGCGCTCATGGTGACGTATCCGTCGACGCACGGCGTGTTCGAGGAAGGCATTCGCGAGTTGTGTCAGATCGTGCATGCGAACGGCGGCCAGGTATACATGGACGGCGCGAACATGAACGCCATGGTGGGACTCTGCCGTCCCGCCGACATCGGCGCCGACGTGTGCCACCTGAACCTGCACAAGACGTTCTGCATCCCGCACGGTGGCGGCGGGCCGGGCATGGGTCCCATCGCGTGTGCTGCGCACCTCGCGCCGTTTCTGCCGGGACATCCGCTGGTGCGCGTGGGCGGAACGGAAGCGATCGGGCCGGTGTCCGCCGCACCGTGGGGCAGCGCGAGCATCCTGCCCATTTCGTACATGTACATCGAGCTCATGGGCGGTGAAGGCCTAACGCGCGCGTCCAAGGTCGCGATTCTCAACGCGAACTACATGGCCAAGCGGCTCGACGCCTACTACCCCGTGCTGTATCGCGGCACGCGCGGCACGGTCGCGCACGAATGCATCATCGATCCGCGCGCATTCAAACAGAGCGCCGGCGTGGATGTGGAAGACATCGCCAAGCGCCTCATGGACTACGGCTTCCATGCGCCCACGGTCTCGTTCCCCGTGGCCGGCACGCTCATGATCGAGCCCACGGAGAGCGAGTCCAAAGAGGAGCTGGACCGGTTCTGCGACGCGCTCATCACGATCCGCGAAGAGATCCGTGAGATCGAAGAGGGACGCGCCGATCGGTTAGACAATCCGCTCAAGAACGCGCCGCACACGCTCGAGCGCGTGCTGTCATCCGAATGGTCGCGCCCGTACACGCGCGAGCAGGCGGCGTTCCCCGCACCGTGGACGCGTGAGTGGAAATTCTGGCCCGCCGTTGGGCGTGTCGAGAGCGCGTTCGGCGACCGGAACCTGGTATGTGCGTGTCCACCGATCGAGGAGTACGCCGACAACTAGGACTCCTCTGAAGTTGTTCAAAAGGATAACTACAGGGATACAAGAGATGGGGGCGGTGTAACTCCAACCTCAACGACGCACGCACTTAGCTGACGCAAAGGTGCGTCGTTGAGGTTGGATGCGAACCGACCCGATCCCTTGTATCCTTTTCGTTATCCTTTGAACCCTTTACAGAGAAGCCGGACCGGCCCGGCACGCTACTCGCCGATGTGTTTCTTATATTCTTCCGGGCCTAACAACTGATCTTGCTCGCCGGCGTCTTTCACCCGAAGGCGGATCATCCAGCCTTCGCCGTACGGATCGGTGTTCACGAGCGCTGGCTCTTTGTCCAGCCGCGGATTCACTGCTTCCACCGTTCCAGCGAGCGGTGAAAACAATTCCGACACCGCCTTGACCGCTTCGATCGTGCCGAAGACATCCATCCGGCCGAACGATTCACCCACCTTGGGCAGCTCGACGTACACGACGTCGCCCAACTCACCTTGCGCGTAGTCGGTGATCCCGATCTGCACGACGTCGGAGTCGGGAAGCCGCTTTACGAATTCGTGTTCTTCGGTGTAGAGCAGGTCGTTTGGAATGTTCGACACGAAAGCGCTGCCGCAGGTGAAGTCGCGCGAAGTCTACCGGCGAGGCGAGAATGCGTCAAGCAAAGGGCGGTCAGGCCGGCGCCGGCTGCTTCGCGTTCTCGTCGCGCGTGATCGCGTCCCACACCTCGCGCACTCGATCCGCCAACTGTTCGCGCGTGCCCGCGTTCTCGATGACGAAGTCCGCGCGCGCTCGCTTGAGTTCGGCCGGCATCTGTGCTGCGATCATCTGCACCGCTTCTTCCTGCGACAAGCCGCGGTCGCGCATGAGCCGCTCCAGGCGGATGGGACGCGGCGCGTCAACCAGTACGATGCGCGTGAACGAATCGGCCAACCGCCGCTCGAAGAGCAGCGGGATGTCACACACGACCACGCGATCGCCGCGCGCTGAAGCCTCCGCGATTTCCTCGTCGCGCAGTCGCCCAACTTCGGGATGCACGATCGCGTTGAGCGCCTCGAGCTCATCCGGTCGATCGAACACCACGTGACGAAGCGCGGCGCGATCGAGAGAGCCATCGGGCGACAACACGCCCGTCCCCCATCGCGCAACGATGGAGCGCAGCGCCGGCGTACCCGGCTCGACGGCGCGACGTGAAAGCGCGTCCGCGTCGACGATCGTCGCACCGCGCGCAGCGAACAGGTTCGCAACCGTCGATTTGCCGCTCGCGATGTTGCCAGTGAGACCGATCATCATCATGGACGCACCCTCGGACGCATGATCGCATGTACCCGCGACGCGCGTATGCGCGGCGGGACCGTCACTCGATTGGCTGCCGGCAACGGCACACACGACGCCGTGGGCACCGCGCACCGAAGGCCATTGCCCGGATTTCCGCCGAAGTCGATCGGAACGACGACAACGGTCGAGCTCGTGAACGTTGCGGGACGCTTACACGCAAAATGGTTGGCCGTGAAATCGGGCGGCGCCGCGCCGCCGCACACGAATGACACGGTTTGCAGGTTCGGATCGAGGAACACAAGCTCGAGACTGTCCACGGCAGGATTCGCATTCACGATGATCGAGTCCGCTGTCGTGTCGACGCTCACGCTGTCAATGAATACATCGCCATTCGGAGGAAGTGCCGGCACGCTATCCAACGAGCTGGAGTTGAACTTGGAATCGGAAAGACTCACTTCGATCTCGTTTGCGCCCGCGAAACTCGTCTGGAATGCGTAGAACACTCCGCCGATGTTTGCGAGCGGCGGGAAGAACGTGTACGGCGTCTCGATGTCCGGATTGCCGTTCACAATGTCGGTTGCTTGCAGCGTCGTGAGATCGCCATCCGGGTCGTTGCCTGTCAGTTGATAACGGATCAGAGCGGACTCGACCACGCGTGCGGTGTCGAGGGTCGTGATCGCCGGTGGATTGTTACCCGCTGTGAGCACCACGGGTTGCGCCGCGACGACCTGACCGGGGCGAACGACCATGCTGCCCAGGAACTGCTGGTCCTGTAGTACGCCGTTGTTCAACAGCGAGAGACTGACCTCGATCAAACAGTACGGACCGAGATCGTCCGGTGGAAATCGGTTGATGCACGCCGAGAGATCGAACTGAACGGTGAGATCTTGCGTGGCCGATGTCACCGGGAACGTGCCGTTGAACAGCGAGTCCAGCGCCTGTTCGGAGTCGGGGACGAACGATGCGATAGAAACTCGAATCTCCTCGCCGGGCTTGCCGTTCTGGAACTGCACTTTCATCGACACGGTACCGGCACGCGGACCAACGGGTGCGTCTTTCATGCAAGCCGACGCCAGTAGGGCGAGGGCGATCAACCCGGATCGAACGATTCGGTTCATGTCGTGCGTGTGTTTGACATAGGGTCGGTGACGGTCGGCCAAGGTAGGATGCGCCGTGTCTCGCTGTCAACCAGCCGCGTCAGCTATGAGAGTTCTAACAATGGCGCGCACGTTCGCGCCATCGTTAGAGGAGCGGAACTTGATCCTCGTCTCGTCGCGGCACTTGATGACAGTGACGACAACGCGCTTCGTACGATTCGCGTCCGCCTACCATGATGGTAGGCGAGTCATAGCGCGCCGGTTTGCCGCCCAACAGACGTTGATTACGGCTCGCCGGTCCGCCGCAGACGACGCAGATGGCGTGCAGCTTGTCGACCACTTCGGCCACCGCCATGAGTTGGGCGATAGCGCCGAATGGCTCGCCGCGAAAGTCGGTGTCGGTGCCCGCGATGATGACGCGGATGCCGCGCGCGGCGAGCGACGTCGCGAGATCCACGACGCCCGCGTCGAGGAACTGCGCCTCATCGATCGCGACGACGTCGACGAGTGGACTGATTTGTTGCGCGATCTGCGACGATGAATCCACCGGCACCGCGTCGACGCTGCGTCCGTCGTGACTGGCGATCGAGAACACGCCGGCGTACCGGTCGTCCAGGTGCGACTTGAACACCTGCACCTTCTTCTTGGCGATGATCGCGCGACGCACGCGCCGGATGAGCTCCTCGCTCTTGCCGCTGAACATCACGCCGGCGATCACCTCGATCCATCCGGCGCGTACCGATCCGGCGAAGGTGCTCTGGTCGCTCACTCGTCGCGCCGGCGTGACGGTCCCCGATCGCGCGTGCCCGGTCGCCGAGGAAATTTCCCGCGCGCATGCCCAACGCGATCGTCGCGGCCGCCGCGTTCGCGTGGCGGCCGATCACGGTCGATGCGTGCGCTCACCCGTCGTCCGCGGATATTGACGCCGCTGAGCGCTGCCACGGCGCGCTCGGCGTCCGCGGCGTCGAGCTCGACGAGCGCGTGGTTTTCGCGGATCTCGACGCGTCCGATGCGCGAACCCGCGATGCCCGCCTCGTTGGCAATCGCGCCGACCAGGTCGCGCGGAGACACGCCGTCGCGCTCGCCGACGTTGACGAACACCCGCACCGCGCCGCCCGATGGCGTGCGCCGCGGTGCGCGCGCGCCCGCATCGCCAGGCGCGGCGGTCGCTGCGTTAGGCGCAGGCGCCGTTGCGTTAGGCGCCCGGCGCGCGCGCTCCGCCTCGAGCAGGTGGAGCGCCGCCGCTGCCAGCGACGCCGCATCGAAGTCGCCAAGGAGCGGCTCGATGGTGAGGAGCTCGCGAGCCGGCAGGCCGAGTGCCAGGACCGAACGGAGCTCGTCGCGCGTCCGTTGGTCACTCGCGCGCGCGGCGGCGAGCGATGCGTCCAGCGAAAACGGCGAGAGTCGCTCCTTCCCCGCGAGCGCCACCAGCGCGGCCAACTGCTTCGGTTGGACGAGTGCCACCACCTGATTCGGCGCCGACGCCGTGAGCGCACTCAATTCGGCGCGCGTTGACGGCACGTCGAACAAGATCACGAGTGCAGCGGACGGCGTCGCCTCGCGCACGATGCGGACGATGTCCTCACCGGTATAGCCCAGCGCGCGGAGCATGTCGCGCACATCACGCTCGGAATCATCGGAGCGGACATAAATCGCCGCACCCGGGGGATCGAGCGCGTCGAGAAGGCTTCGTAAGGCAGTGCTTCGCGTCGCCGCGCTCGTGATCAGGTAGCGCACCGCGAGCGGTTCGACTGAATCTTCGCCAGTTGAGCCCACGCGACGCGGACGCCGCGCGTACTGCTCGACCAACGCCTCGACCTCCGGGGTCGTGCGCGCGGCAACCACCGTGCGCGCCGACTCCTTGGGCATCTCACCCATGAGCGCTTCGAGCGACGGCACCGCGCCGGCGTCCACGAGCACATCCGCCCACGCGATCACGACCGCGTGCACACCATCGAGCTTGAGCACCGCGCGGCGCACCAACTCGAGGAGTTGATCGCTAGGACCCACGACCAGCGGCGCCGGATGCGCCGCGAGAAGACGCGCGGAGCGCGCTGCGCCGGTGGCGGCGATCGCTCGCGGCGCGTCGCCGCCCATGTCGCCCGACTGCGACGCCACCCACCGAGCAATCGCGACCGCACTCTCGGCGTCGGGTGTCACCACGACGGCTCGCGGACCTTTGCCTGCTTCGTCGGCCGCCTCGAGCGCTGCGAGCTGCTCGAGCACCGGACCCATGAATTGCTCGATGGCCGCCGAATCGTGCGGCAATACGTACATCACATTTTGATTGCGCGAGATAGTCGCTCGCTCGCGCGCCGGTTCCGCGTTCCCGTGCTCCAAAGTCCACCCCTCGAATTTTCAATGGCGTCACGAACGCGACGCGACTAAAGTATAGCAGACGAGCCATCCGCTCTCCAACTCAGGATGCTGCAGTGACCGAGATGACCGTTCGTCGCGCGTTCGTGCCGTCACCGAACGTTGCGCAGCTCAAAGAATCCGCAACAATCGCCGTCTCTGCCCGCGCGAAGGCGCTTCGCGCAGCGGGGCGTCGCATCATCGACCTTGGGGCCGGTGAGCCGGACTTCGACACGCCGGAGTTCATTCGCCGAGCAGCGCAGAAGGCCATCGATTCGGGCGCGACGCACTACACGGCCACGGAGGGCATTCTTCCGCTGCGCGAAGCGATCGCTGCGCTCGCCAACGCCGACTACCGCGGTGACGATCGTGTGACGCCCGGCGATATCGTGGTTTCGACGGGTTCCAAGCAGTCCTTGTTCAACGCCTGCTTCGTTCTCTTCGGACTCGGCGACGAGGTGTTGATTCCGACGCCAAGCTGGACCAGCTACTACGAAATGGTCGCGCTCGCGCGCGCAGAGCCGGTTCCCGTTTACGGCGATCCGGCGAACGGACTCAAGGTGAGCGCTGAGTCGTTGGCGGCGGCGGCCACACCCGCCACGAAAGGCGTGATGCTCAACTCGCCGTGTAACCCCACGGGCGCGGTGTACTCTCGCGCGGAGCTGGAAGCGATCGTCGCGTTGGCGGACGAACGCGGGTGGTGGGTAATCAGTGACGAGATCTATCGGCGCATCGCGTACGGCAGCGTCGCGACGTCGATCCTCGAGGTGGCGGGAGCACGCGATCGAGTGATTCTCATTGATGGCGTCGCTAAAGCGTACGCGATGACGGGCTGGCGCATCGGTTGGGCCGTCGCGCCGCGTGCAGTTGCGCACGCCATGGGCGCGCTGCAGTCGCACACGACGTCTAACGCAGCGACGGTGTCCCAGCACGCAGCACTGGCCGCGCTCTCCGATCGTGCAGCGGCCGATGCCTCTATCGCGCACATGGTCGGCGAGTTCGAGCGGCGGCGCGATGCGGCGCTCGCGATGCTGGCCGGCGAGCCGGGTATCGGTGTCATTCCGCCCGACGGTGCATTCTATCTATTCCTCGACGTGAGCGCGATGCGGGGAGACTCGCGCGTCGGCGCGGGCAGCGCGTTCGCACAGCATTTGCTCGAGCGACACGACGTGGCGGTGGTTCCTGGCGCAGCGTTTTACACACCGGGCTGGGTGCGCCTCTCGTACGCCGCACCGCTAGATCAAGTCGTGACAGGCGTGCAGCGCACGGTGGCCGCATTTCGCGAAATGATTTCGTAACGCTGCGCGATAGAATGATCCTCTGGTGACGGCGCGAGGAGGCGATATCTTAGCGCAAGTGACGCGCCCGACCGCAGCTCGGCGGAGCGTGAGTGCGGGCCGTCGCTAACGCCTGCGTAGGAGGCCGCGTGAACGTCACCGTGCAGATCGAACCAGCCACCGACATTCCGTCGGCTGTGGAATATCGCTGGGATACGGATACCGCGATTCTCACCGCGAGCCTCGCCGACAATTCATTCGCCGACGGTGCATCGGGCGCGGTCGAGCTCGCCGGTTCCGATGGCTCGTGGGTGATCCTCGACGTGCGAGGCGGCCGCATTCACGGCGTCGAAGTCGCCGTGTGGCCCGACGTCAAAAAGTTGACCGCGTTGCGCATACCCGCGGACACGGCGCGCGGCCGGCTCGTCGTTCCGTCAGCAGGATCGAAAGGCGGCGTCGCGATGATGCAGATGGACACGACGCTCATCGCAGAATCCGATCAGTCCGAACAAACCATCCACTTCCGACTCGGCGCCGGCCGACACGCGCGCACGGTGTGCATCGCGCGCGACATCCTGGTCGACCTCGACGACAGCGATACCATTCGCGGAATCTGGCTCCTCAACGTGCCACCGTTCCCCGGCGACGAATGATCACCACGATCGTGCTCATCAAGTGCGATCCAAAAGAGATCCCACACTGCGCCACACGCCTGGCTGGTATTGAAGGCGTGTCCGAGGTCTATTCGGTGTCCGGCGAATGGGATCTCGTCGCGATCGTCCGTGTGCCCGAGTACGAACGTATCGCGCAGGTGGTGACGGAGGAGTTTGCGAAAGTGCCGGGCGTCGATCGCACGCAGACGCTCACGGCGTTCAGGGCGTACTCGAAGCGCGACGTGGAGAGCGCGTTCGGAGAGTAGGGAAGCGCGCGCTCCGGGAAGCGCTACTGCTTGGGGAATCCCTGGCGCTTGGGGAATGGGGAAAGGAACAACATCAATCGCCCTAGGGTGGGGCGCCTAACGCTACGATCGCTTGCCTTCCCAAGGCGGCGCAAGCCGCCCCGTCCCCAAGCGAAGCGATTCCCAAAGCGAAGCGCTTCCCTCAGTGCGTGCACGAGCGCGCTTCCCTCTGATTAGTCCAGGCACCACTTCGTCCGCGTCCGATACGTCTCCTCCCACTTGCCGTCCTTCCACGACAGCACGGACAGGAACGTGTCGCCGCCAAACTGCCAGCCCTCCAGGAAGATCTCGTCTACACCGTCGCCGTTGACGTCGAGGTGGTCGAAGTAGCGACGGAAACTGGAGCTCGCGAGCGGACCCTGCACGCGATGCGTGTAGGTGGTGTGGTACTCGCTCGCCGCGGCGTCGCGATCGGCGATCACGATGAGATGTGTCGTGGTCTCCTGCGTCGACGCGGGATTCTCGGCGGCGGGATCGATGAAGGCCGCGACGATCGTCGGCCACGGACCGTCGCCGCTCGCGAACGCCACAGCGCGAAAGTCGAGCGAGTCGAGCGTCGCCTGCTTGATGCCGACCGTCTGTGCCGCTTGCACGCCTATCGACCGTGCGATGCGCTCCACTTCCGCACTCGGCATCGCCTTGCTGTTTCGTTGGTGACCGAGTGCAGCGGTGGAGGCGAGATACTCGACGGTGAAAGTCGGGTTGGCACTCAGTCCCTCCATACGCACCGCGGCCATCGGTGTCAGCAGCTGACAGCCCGGCAGCGAGTAGAGCGCGTCGTCGCTCTGCCACATTCCGCGCCGCACCTTGACTGTTCCGGTCGCGCGTCCATCGACGAACAACGAATACGACTTCGAGCTCCGTAAGTAGTCGGCGTCCAGCTCACGCCAGCCGGTCGAGTCGAGCACGATCTGCTGCAACTGATCGTGCCCGACGGCCGCGATCGGGATCATGCGTGGATCATTCGCGTCGCCGAACACCTCGAACAGGAGATCGGGATGCGAACGAAGATCGAGATGCGGGCCGGATGGCGCAGCGTGCGCCGCCGCGTAACGGCGCCCGGAAGCGTGCGCCTTGCCGCAGGCGGAAGCGACCAGCCACACGGTCGCGATCCGTACCAATTGTCTCACCACACGCACGATGGGAATGTTCACTTGGGCGGGGATCCCACGGTTGGACGCGCGGGTCTCGGTTGTGCAGACCGACGACGGTGCTGCATGCGCCGGTGCCAGATGGCGCCGGCCGCTCTGCTGATGGACGCGGAGCGCCGCCTTCCTGCAACCAGCGCGGGGTGGCGCTCCGTAGGGCAGGAGGCAATTCGACAGGGGCAGCGGAGCAAACGGCCGTCCAACGGTGTACGTATCGGCTGTCTATCAACCGGTCTTTACATGTCCTTAGCGGGGCGCGGCTGGCCGCGTGTTCCATCAGTTGGGCCGACGGGGGCGTGCATACGCCTCGTCGCGCTCGGTCTCGCGTGCTTCCTTACCCCAGGCGCCGCACGCGGACAGACATCGAACGTCGTGCTCCGCATCAAGCCGAAAGTGGGCGACACGCTGTTCACTCGCTTCGAGCAGGACGTGTCGATGAAGGGCACCGTGCATATACACGGCAGCGACACGACGATGACGATGCACACGTCGCTCCTCCTGCTGTCGCGCGTGTTGGTCCAGGGCAGCGACGAAACCGGTACCACGATCACCACGATCACGGACTCGGTCTCCCTCATCTCCGATGGACAGCCGGCTGAACCCGAGGAGATTCGGCGCGCGATGCAGGGGCAACGCGTACGGTTGCACATCGCCCCCGATGGATCGGCCGCCGTACTCGCCGTTCCACCGCAGCTCTCGGCGGACATCCGCGCGGTGGTGTCGGGCATGCCGGCCACTCTTCCCGACGGGCCCGTGAGCGTGAAGCAAAGTTGGCAGCGTGTGACGTCGCTGCCGGTGGTGGGCGACGCGAACAAGGGCTACACCGCGGTGCTCCGCGCCACCTATCGCCTGGACTCGCTCTCGAGTGATGGGACGCTTGCTTTCGTCTCCATGCACGGCACCATCACGCGCGATCCGGGTTCCCGTCCACTCGCGAACGGATTGCGGGTGAGCTCATCGGGTAAGGTGATGGGCATGCTGTGCGTCGACCGCCGACGCGGCTGGTGGATCGATGCCCGCGCGACAATCGGTCTCGTATCGACGCTCGTGCCGAGCACCGGCACCACGGCGACGCCCGTCCGGATGCAGACGGACATCACGCAACACATGCACACGGCGAGCGTACACTGAGCGCGCCGTTCGGCTAGTCGGCCCTACGCTTAAGCGGTAGTTTTCGGAGTGCGCCTCGTCCATTTGGCCGACTTACACCTCGGCTTCCGGCAGTACCACCGGCTCACGCCCGAGGGGATCAACCAGCGTGAGGCGGACGTCGCGCTCGTATTCCGTCGCGCGATGGAGCGTGTGATCGCGTTGCGTCCGGACGTGGTGCTCATCGTGGGCGATGTGTTCCACTCCGTGCGTCCGATGAACGCGGCGATCATCGAAGCGTTCACGCAAGTGCAGAAGCTCAGGCTCGCGCTGCCGGACACCGAGGTCGTGATCGTGGCGGGCAATCACGATCGGCCGCGCGCGACCGAGACGGGCAGCATCCTCGAGCTGTTCGCGCGCATCGATGAGCACGTACACGTGGTTGCTGCCGGGCCGCGTCGCATCCCACTGCCGGCGCACGAGATGTCGGTGCTCGCGGTGCCCGATCTCCCGGCGGGCGCGCCGTGTCCGGAGTTCGAGCCGGATCGCGACGCGCGGTACAACGTGCTCGCGATGCACCGCGAGGTGGAAGGCATGCTTCCGCCTAACTTGGCCTATCCCGATCGTCCGTCGGCGCCCGTGCCCATCGCAACGATCGGTCCGGACCGCTGGACGTACGTGGCGTTAGGCCACTACCACGTACAGAAAAAGCTGTCCCCCAATATGTACTACTGCGGGTCCCTCGAGTACCTGCCGCCCAACATGTGGAGCGAGATGCACGAGGAGCGCGCGACGGGCGTGCCGGGGAAGGGGTTCATCGAGTACGATCTGGACGCGGGCACGCATCGATTCCATGCGATTGCGGGTGCGCGACGGTTCGCCGAGCTCGCGCCGATCATGGCGCGCGGGTTGTCGGCGGCGGACATCGACGCCGCCATTCGCGAGCGCGTCGCGGCCTGTGAGGGCGGGATCGAGGACCGGGTGGTGCGGCTCGTGCTGCGCGAGATCCCGCGGCACGTGGTGCGCGAGCTGGACCACCGTGCGCTGCGCGAGTACAAGCGGCGCGCGCTGCACTTCCACCTCGACGCGCACAAGCCCGACACCGTTCGCCTAACGCTGAACCCGGCCGGCGGGCGCAGGGCGACGCTGCGCGAGATGGTGGAGACGTACCTGGCGCGCCGGCCGATCGAGGCCGACCTGGACCGCGCGGCGCTGGTGGCGTTGGGCCTCGAGTATCTGGACGCCGCCGACGCGGCGTCCGAGCAGGCAGTGGGGCCGGTGGCCGGTCCCGTCGCCGACGGACAGCGGTAGTGCGTCTCAACCGGATCGTCCTCTCCAACTTCCGCCAGCACGCGGACACCCGGATCGATTTCGACGCCGGGCTCACCGGCATCATCGGGCCTAACGGATCGGGCAAGACGACGGTCCTCGAAGCGCTGGCCTGGGCGATCTACGGCAACACCGCGGCGCGCGGGACGCGCGAGTCGATCCGCTTCAACCGCGCGGCGGCACGGGCCACGGTGCGCGTCGAGCTCGACTTCGAGCTCGCCGGCCACCGCTACCGCGTGGTCCGCGGCCTGACGAACGCCGAGCTCTATCTGGATGGCGCGGCGACGCCGATCGCGAACTCGATCAGCGGCGTGACCGACATCCTCACCCGCAAGTTAGGCATGACGCGCGACGAGTTCTTCAACACGTACTTCACGGGACAGAAGGACCTGAGCGTGATGGCGGCCATGAAGCCCGCCGAGCGCGCGCAGTTCCTGTCCCACGTGTTGGGGTACGAGCGGCTGCGCGATGCGCAGAAGATCCTGCGCGGCCACCTCACGGAGCTGCGCTCGCAGATCATCGGCATCCAGCAGGGCATGCCGGACGCCGACGTGGTGGGCAAGCAGCTCGAGGATGCGCGCCGGCGTCTCGCGTCCACCGCCCGCGGCACGCAGGCGGCGCGTGACGCGCGTGGTCGAGCGCAGGCGGTCCTGGATCGCGTCAGGCCAAAGTGGGAGCTGGCGCAGCGCGAACGCGAAGCGCTGCAGGCGCTGCTCGCCGAGCTCCGCGTGGCCGAGGGCGAAGAGGCGGGTCTGGCGCGCGACGCCGAGCGCCTGGCCCGTGAGTTAGGCGGCATCGCGGCGGCCAAGGCCGAGCGCGACGCGCTCGCCACGGAGCTCATTCCATATGCTGCGCTCCACGCCGAATTCCAGCACCTCGAGGTGTTGGCGCGCGAGGACGGACGGCGCCAATCGCTGGTTGCGTCGCGCGCGCTGCTCGAGGACGAGCTGGCCAAGCTCCACGAGCGGCGGGCTCGGCTCGACACCGCGCCGCGCCTCGAGGAGGAGGCTACGCTCGCGCTGCACGAGAAGCGCGCGTCGCTCGAGGAGCTGGATGGCAAGGTGGAAGCGCGCCGCACCGAGTGGGTGCGCGACAGACAGGAGGCGGAGACCAAGCGTCAGGCGCTGCGCGACCAGTATGCTGAGCTCAAGCAGCAGCGCGACCGGCTCGCGGCCGCGGGTGAAGACGGCGCGTGTCCCACGTGCGCTCGACCGCTCAAGGGCACGATGCGCACGGTGCTCGAGCTCCTCGACGGTCAGCTCGAGACGGTGCTCGTGGACGGGAACTACTACAAGGGCCGGATGGAGCAGTTGCTCGAGATGCCCGCCGATTTGCGCGAGCTGGATGAGCGCCGTCGCGTCGTCGCCGACGACGTGAAGGGCCTCGAGCGGCGGCTGTTCAAGGTGCAGCACGCGGTGCAGGAGCTGGCTCAGTTAGGCGGCGAGATCGCGGCCAAGAGCGATCGCGTGGCGGCGCTGCGCAGCGACCTGGAGACGATCCCCGCCGGCTACGACCCGGTGCGCCACGATCTCGTGCGCCGCGAGCTCGACCGTCTGATGCCGCTCGACGCCAAGGCGACGCGGCTGAGCGCGCAGATCGAGCGCGAGCCGGCGCTGCTCCGCGAGCGCGCCCAACTGCACGACGCCGAGGCGGCGCTCCGTGCGCGCGTCACGGATCTCCGCGCGCGCCAGTCGGCGCTCAACGTGTCGGAGCAGCTATATGCCGCGTTGCGCGACGAGCACACCAAGGCGTCCGACGACATGCACGCGGCCGACCTCGCCGCGGCCACGGCCGAGAGCGAGCTCGCGTCCGCCGAACTGGCCGAAGCGCAGGCGCGCCGCGCCGCGGCCGAGCTCGCGGAGCGCCTGCGTCTGTTAGGCGAGCTCAACGTCCGCAAGCGACTGCACGAAGAGCTCGACCGCGCGTACACGGACCTGCGCAACGACCTCAACTTCCAGCTGCGTCCCGAGCTGTCCGAGTTGGCGAGCGGATTCCTGAACGATCTCACCGGCGGCCGCTACACGGAGCTCGAGCTCGACGATCAGTACAATGTCGTGGTCCTCGAGGACGCGATGCCCAAGCCGGTGATTTCGGGCGGCGAGGAAGATCTCGCCAATCTCGTGCTGCGGCTTGCGATCTCGCAGATGATCGCCGAGCGTTCGGGGCAGCCCTTCTCGCTGCTCGTGCTCGACGAGATTTTCGGGTCGCTCGACGATGCGCATCGCGCGAGCGTGCTGGAGCTGCTGCGCGGACTGCACGACCGCTTCGAGCAGGTGATTCTCATTACGCACATCGAGTCGGTTCGCGACATGCTCGACCAGGTGGTGACCGTGCGATACGACGCGGCGACCGGCGCATCGGTGGCGACGCGCGATGACCGCCAGCCGCTCGACGTCGGCGATCTCAAGGCGCCGGAGCTCGCGGGCGCGGGAGCGGCGGACTGATGGCCGTGGCGCGGTCGTGGCGCACGGGCCACCATCCCGACGGCCCGCAGCGGGCGCGTGTGGAAGACATCCCCGCGCTCAACCAGGTCTTCAGCGACAGCTTCACGGAGCGCTATCGCCGCGACGGCATGGTGGGGGTGCGCGTGCCGTACTTGAATCCGCTCATCTGGCGCTACGCCATCGAGGACGC
>DATJET010000117.1:0-9931 GCA_035496295.1 Gemmatimonadaceae bacterium | reverse complement strand
CCGCTCGACATCGTGCACCGTGACGTTTCGCCTAACAACATCATGTCCACGTGGGACGGCCACATCAAACTGGCCGACTTCGGTATCGCCAAGGCGAAGACGTCCACCGATCCCATGGACAAATCGCCGATGTTGATGATGGGCAAGAAGCACTACATGAGCCCCGAACAGATCCTCGGCCTCGACGTCGACGGGCGCAGCGATGTGTTCGCCATCGGCGTCGTGCTGTACGAGCTGCTCACGCTCGAGCCGTTGTTCTACGAGGATGCCACCGACTTGTTGATCGACGAAGTGACGTGGCGCCCGCTGCCCAACATCCGCGAGAAAGTCCCCGCCGTGCCCAAGGCCATCGAAGAAGCGCTTATGGCGGCACTCGATCGCGATCCCGCGCACCGTCCCACCGCGCACACGTTCGGGAAAACGCTCGACCGTTGGTGCGAGGCCCAGTCCGTGGTCGCCACGCCCGATCGCCTGCAGGATCATCTCGCCGCGCTCTTCCCGACGACGTACCAGCCTTCCACTACCGGCGGCGAAGTCACGCGCTTCTCCAACTTCAAGCACGGACTCCGCCGCAACGGCGAGACCCGCCGCGGCTGGTTCGGCCGCCTCGTCCACGCCATGCGCGTCTGACCCGCGCGCTCACCAGCGCGTGCCACGAGCGTTAGATTCGGCAGGATGCGGATCTACACGCGAACGGGAGACAAAGGCGACACAGGATTGTTCGGCGGCGGACGCGTCTCGAAGGACGACCCGCGCGTCGAAGCGTACGGCGAAGTCGACGAGCTGAACGCGATCATCGGCCTCGCGCGCTGCATCGAGATGATGCCGCGCATCGATGAGGTCCTCGCGCCCATCCAACGCGATCTGTTCAGCTTGGGTGCGCTCCTCGCTACACCGCATCCGGAAAAAGTTCGCGAGCAACTCGAGAAAGCGCGCATCGACGATGCGCGCATCGCCAGCCTCGAGCGTGCGATCGACGACGGCGAAGCCGAGCTCACGCCGCTCACCGCATTCATTCTTCCGGGCGGGACGCCCAAGTCGGCCGCGCTGCACGTGGCGCGGACAGTTTGTCGCCGCGCCGAGCGTCGCGTGATCGCGCTGCGTCGCGACGTCGAGCTGCCGGCCATCGTCGTCATCTATCTCAATCGGCTCTCCGACTTGCTCTTCGTGCTCGCCCGCGTTGCCAACCGGCGTGCCGGCGCGGCGGAGGTGACGTGGTAGCACGGCGCGAGCGCGCCCCCGCTGCCCTTCGCCTCCTCGACTGCGACATCCTCGTCGAGCCCGGTCTGTTAGGCAGCGTCGGCGCCATCGCCGCGCGCGTCGCGCCCGCCCACCGCTACGTGATCGTCACCGACGACACGGTGGCCGGCCACTACGGCGCGCGCGTCGTCGACTCGTTCACGGGTGCCCAACCGCTGCTGCTCCGCATCCCGCCCGGCGAGTCGCACAAGACGCGCCTCACCTGGGCAAGCCTAACGGACGAGATGCTCGACGCGGGCTGCGGGCGCGACACCACCGTCATCGCGCTCGGCGGTGGCGTGGTGGGCGATCTCGCCGGGTTCGTCGCCGCCACGTTCATGCGCGGCATTCCCGTCGTCCAGGTCCCCACGACGCTGCTCGCGATGATCGACGCATCCATCGGCGGCAAAACAGGAGTCGATGCGCCGGCGGGCAAGAATCTCGTCGGCGCGTTCCACCAACCATCGGCAGTCATCGCCGATCCGCATGCGATCGCGACACTCCCCATCGAGCACCGGCGTGCCGGCGCCGCCGAAGCGATCAAGCACGGCGTCATCACCGATGCGGCCTACTTCGACCGGATCGCCGCCGCGCTCCCCGCACTGCTCCATGACCCCGCCGGCGACGCGATGCACGAGCTCATCATCGGCAGTGTCACGATCAAAGCGGGAATTGTGTTAGGCGACGAGCGCGAGCGCGGCATGCGCAAGACCCTCAACTTCGGCCACACACTCGGCCACGCGATCGAAACGGCAAGCGATTATCGTCTGCTGCACGGCGAAGCGATCGCCATCGGCATGGTGCTCGAGGCCTCACTGGCCGAAGCGATCGGCGTTGCCACGGCGGGGACGGCCGGTCGCGTGCGCGATGTCGTCGCGCGCACCGGTCTGCCGATCGCACCGCCGCCGACGCTCTCGCCGGAACGTCTGCTTGCACTCACTCGTACGGACAAGAAAGCGCGAGCCGGCGCAGTGGAATACGCGCTGCCGCTCACCATCGGCACTATGGCTGGAGCCGATACGCAGTGGAGTGTGCGCGTCCGCGACGATGATGTCCTCGCGCTGCTGCGCGCCGCTTCGCGCTGATCATCCTCGAGGAGTCCAGCGTGGCACCGCGCTTATTCGTACTCGCCATCATCGTCAGCGTCGTGGGGCTCGCATTCGCCGCGTATTTGCTCGACGTGCCGCCACTCTGGATTGCGATTGCGGTCGCACTCGTCGTGATTCGCGCCGCAATTTCGATCTGGCGCCGCGTGCGACGCGAGCGAATCCAGGAGCACAAAGACCCTAATTAGCGACTCGATCGCGCGGCGTTCGCTGTTCCATCGGGCCCCCGTTTCAGTTCGCGAAAGAACGCATGGGACCCGCAAATCGTTGTGCCCCAATGCAATTACTCGAAGGCGACACAACGACCTCTCACGGTATGATTCGTGGCTGTTGACCTAACCGGGGGCTCGCGTTATCGTGCGCTCCCCTGGCGGTATCGTGCACGCAAGGCTTCCCGGTTCGTCCACCTTTTTGCGACAGGAAAGGGGCGAGTATGGAGCATGTGGCCGAGAGCAGGTCCAAAGGGTTTTTCCGCTCTTCTCCCTCCACAGCTTTCGATCAATACCTTCAAGACATCCAGAAGCTTCCCCTCATAACCGAACCCGAAGAAGAACGACGCCTCGCGCGTCGCGCGCAAAAGGGCGATGAGCGCGCCGCCGAACGCCTCGTTACCGCCAACCTTCGATTCGTCATTTCGTACGTCAAGAAATATCAGGGGCACGGCCTGGATCTGAGCGAGCTGGTGGCCATTGGGAACGAAGGCCTGCTCAAAGCGGTCAAGAAGTTCGATCCGGACCAGGGCGTGAAATTCATTTCGTACGCCGTTTGGTGGGTTCGACAAGCCGTCCTGAAGGCCCTCGCCGAACAGACCCGCTCCGTCCGCATTCCCCTCAATCAAAACTCGCAGCTCATCAAGCTCGCTCGCGCCGAAACGGTGCTCGCGCAGGTGCTCAAGCGCGACCCCACCGACGACGAGATCAGCCGCTTGATCGAGGAGACGCCGGAGACGGTGCGCGCGGCGCGACAGATGTCGGCCACGGAAGTCTCGCTCGACGCGCCCATCGACCGCAGCGACCGCGAAGCCGCAACGTTAGGCGAACGCTTCGTCGGCGTCGATGGCATCGAGATCGAGGACACCACCGACTTCAAGCTGATGCGCGAGTTCATCGACCGCGCGTTCCGCAAATACCTCACGCCGCGCGAGCGGAAGATCCTGTACCTGTACTACGGTCTCGAGGAAGGATCCGAGGCCATGACGCTCGAGAAGATCGGTGCGCTCATGGGTGTCACGCGCGAGCGCATCCGGCAGATCCGCGAGCGCGCGTTCGAGAAGCTCCGCGACTCGCCCGATGGCGCCGCCCTCGCCGGATTCTGGAACGCCGCCTGACGGCGCCGGCCGCTTCGCCTAACTGATCCCGGCGCGACCCCTCGTGGGGCCGCGCCGTCTGGTATTCGCCCCCCGCGCTTCCTACATTCCGGCTGTGGACGAGCGCTTGCTGCCGTTGTTTCCCCTGCCGGTCGTGCTCTTTCCCGGCACAGCGCGGCCGCTGCACATCTTCGAGCCGCGCTATCGGCGCATGCTCACCGACTGCCTCGATGGCGACCGGCGCTTCGGCCTCCTCTTCTGCGCGGACACCGAACACGAGCGCGCCATGCCACCGGGCCAGGTCGGCTGCATCGCACGCATCGAGACGGCCGACGCGCTCCCCGATGGCCGCTCCAACATCATCGTCGCCGGCGAAGAGCGCTTTGCACTCGTGCGTTTCGTCGACAGCGACGCACCGTATCTCGTCGGTGAGGTCGTCGACTACGCCGACGAGCCCGACCTCGACGCCGAGCTCGACCCGCTCGCCGAGACCGTCCGTGCGGCGTTCGAGCGACTCGTCCGTGCCGTGCGCGCGATCGCCGACCAGCGCACGCCCGTGCCCGAGCTGCCGCGCGATCCATCGCGCATCGCGTATCATGTCGCGTCGGTGATCGACACGCCGCTCACCGCGCGCTACGAGCTCCTGCGCTCACGATCGGCCCTCGCGCGCCTGCACGCCGTCGCACGCATCCTCGAGCAGGCCGTTCCATCCGTCGAGCGGCGCGCCGCCCAACACCAGCGCGCGCGGTCTAACGGAAGCGGACACGACACCGCGGGTCACGCCTCGTGACGCGCGACGAGCTTGGCCAAGCGCTCCGCGCCATCGTCGGTCCGCGCGGCGTGCTGTCGCGCGCATCCGAGCTGCTGCCGCTGAGCGCCGATGGCCTGCCCACATATCGGCTTCCACCGAGTCTGGCCGTGCTCCCATCCACGCGCGAGCAGGTGATCGACGTCGTGCGCGTGCTCGCACGCGAGCGCGTCGCCTTCGTGCCGCGCGGTGCAGGCACCGGTCTCTCGGCCGGCGCCCTCGCCACCGATGGCGCGGTGATCATTGGACTCAATCGGCTCACGCGCATCATCTCGATCGATCCGGTGAATCGCCTCGCGGTCGTCGAGCCCGGCGCGGTGAACGTCTCGCTCACCCGCGCCGCCGCCGCGTACGGCCTGTTCTACGCGCCCGATCCGTCCAGCCAGACCGCGTGCACCATCGGCGGCAACGTCGCCGAGAACTCCGGCGGCCCGCACTGCCTCAAGTACGGTGTCACGCTCAACCACGTCGTTGCCGTCACCGTGCTGCTGCCTAACGGTGACATCGTCACGTTAGGCGGCGCCGAAGGCGAGACGCCCGGTTACGACCTGCTGGGCGCCTTCGTCGGCTCCGAGGGATGCTTCGGCATCGCCCTCGACATCACCGTGCGCCTCGTGCCGAATCCGCAGGCCGTGCGCACCATGCTCGCCGACTTCATGTCCATCGAGGCCGGCGCACGCGCCACATCGGCCGTCATCGCCAGCGGCATTCTTCCCGCGGCAATCGAGATGATGGACGGCCCGACGATCCGCGCCGTCGAAGCGTCGATCTACGCGGCCGGCTATCCGGCCGACGCCGAAGCCGTGCTGCTCATCGAGCTCGATGGCCTCGAGGCCGGCATCGATGACGAGGTGCGTCGCGTCCAGACGATGTGCACCGAAGCCGGCGCGCGAACCGTGCGCATCGCACGCGACGACACCGAGCGCGCGCGCCTCTGGCAAGGCCGCAAGAAAGCGTTCGGTGCCATGGGCCGCGTCGCTCCTGCGCTGGTCGTGCAAGATGCCGTCATTCCGCGCACGCGCCTGCCCGATGTCCTGCACACCATCCACGAGATCGCCGCCCGCTGGAACATCCAGGTGTGCAACGTCTTTCACGCGGGCGACGGGAATCTCCACCCGAACATCGCGTTCGACCCGCACGATGCCGACGCGACCGACCGCGTGCACCATGCGATGCGCGAGATCATGCGCGCGTGCGTCGATGCCGGCGGCACGATCACGGGTGAACACGGCGTCGGACTCGACAAGCTCGAGTACATGCCGCTCATCTTCTCGCCTGAATCACTGGACGCCCAGTGCCGGCTGCGCAGCGTGTTCGATCCCGAGCGGCGCGCGAACCCCGGCAAGGTTGTCCCCGTCCACGCGTGCCGCGAATGGCTCGCCTCACCGGCTGCGCGCGCGCTCACGTGATGACGGCCGACACCGCGGTGCGCGCCCGCGCGACGCAGGACGTCGCCGACGCAGTGAAAGATGCCGCAGCGCGTCGCACGCCGCTCCGCGTCGTTGGGCGCGGCCACTGGCTCGATGCCGGCGCGCCCGCGAGCCCCGCGACGCCGCTCGCGCTCGACGCGCTCTCGGGCATCGTCGCGTACACGCCGGGCGACCTCACGCTCACCGTGCGTGCCGGGACGACGCTCTCCGACATCGCGGCCGTAACCGCCGAGCACGGGCAGTGGCTCGCGCTCGACCCGTTCGGCACGGACGACGGCACCATCGGCGCCACGATTGCCACCGCGTCGGCGGGACCGCTGGCGCACGCGTTCGGGACGCCGCGCGACGCTGCGTTAGGCCTCGAGGTGGTGACGGGCGACGGCTCGATCATCCGGACGGGCGGCCGCGTCGTGAAGAACGTCGCGGGCTTCGACCTCACGCGGCTCTTCACCGGCTCCTGGGGCACGCTCGGCGTGATCACGGAGGTGACCGTTAGGCTGCGGGCACGGCCGGACGTGGACGAGACGTGGGTGGTGGCGCTGGCGGAGGACGACGCGATCGGCGCCGCCTGCCGCGCCGCCTTGGGCGCGGCGGCGGCGCCGATCGCCCTCGAGCTCGTGGACGCGCCGCTGGCCGCGGCGCTCGGGTTAGGCAAGAGCCCGGTGATGCTCGTGCGCCTCGCCGGGGCGGCGGCGGCGATGCACGCGCAGCGCGACGCGCTGCGCGTGCTCGGCGCCGCCGCCGTGGGCCCACCCGACGTCTGGCAGCGACTCCGCGCTGCCGAACCACCAGGCAGCACGGTCCTCCGCCTGTCGCAGCTGCCCGACCGCATCGCCGACACGTGGCAGGTCGCCGCCGGTCGCTCACCATCCGCCTGGCGCCATGCAACACCGAGCCGCGGCATCGTCCGCGTGATCACGACTGACTCCGGCGACACCGCCGCGACGATCGCGCGCGCCGCCGACGGCCGCTGCACGCTCATCGCCGAGCGCGCGCCCGCCGCGCTCTGGGCCGCCGGCCCGACGCCGATGCCTAACGCATCACTCGCCGCGCGCATCCGTGCCGCCTTCGACCCGGCCGGCATCCTGAACCCGGGCCTCGCGCCCGACTCCGCGCCCCCGCCGGCGACCGAGCAGACCGATGCCTGACCGCGCGACCCAGTCCCCAGTCCCCAGTCCCCAAGGGGCGGCGCACAGCGCCGCCCCGCTTCCCTGCGCGGACACACCCCTCGCCGCCGCGGTGCCGGGCATCATGACCTGCGTCCACTGCGGGTTCTGCCTCCAGGCCTGCCCCACGTACCTTGCGTTAGGCGACGAGAACGACTCCCCGCGCGGCCGCATCCTCCTCGCCCGCGCGCTCGTCGAGGGCACGCTCCCGCTCGACGACCCCGACGTCCGCACGCACCTCGACCGCTGCCTGGGCTGCCGCGGCTGCGAAACCGCCTGCCCGTCCGGCGTCCCCTACGGCCACATCCTCGAGGCCGCGCGCGCCACGCTCAACGAGACCGAACCGCCGCCAAGACTCGCCCGCATCGTCCTCGCCGTGTTCGCGCGCCCCCGACTCCTGGGCGTTGCCCTCGCCGGCGGCCGCCTCCTCCGCCTAACGGGACTCGCCCGGCTGCTCGCGCGCCTGCCCGGCCGCGCGGGCTTCGCCTCCGCAATGCTCGCCTCCACCGCGCCGTCGCTCGCGAGCGCGCCGTACGCACCACGCCCGCGCGGCGCCCGCGGAACCGTCGCCGTGCTCGCGGGATGCGTCATGCGCGGCCTCTTCGCGCACGTCAATCGCGCCACCGAACGCGTGCTCGTGACCAACGGCTATCGCCTCGTCTCCGCCCCCGGCCAGCGATGTTGCGGCGCGCTGCACGCGCACGCCGGCGAGCTCGCCGGCGCGCGCGCCCTCGCCCGCCGCAACATCGCCGCCTTCGAGCAGAGCGGCGCCGAATACATCGCCGTCAACGCGTCCGGATGCGGACTCATGATCAAGGAGTACGGACACCTCCTCGCCGATGATCCCGCGTGGGCTGATCGCGCCGCCGCCATCGCCGACCGCGCTCGCGATGTGAGCGAGCTCCTCGCTGATGCCGGTCCCGCACCCGGCGCGCCGATCCCCGAGCGCGTCGCGTACGACGCACCGTGCCATCTGTTGCACGGACAACATCTCGCGCGCCAACCGCTCGCCGTCCTCGCCGCCGTTCCGTCCCTCGACGTCACACCGCTGCCGAACGCCGATCAATGTTGCGGCAGCGCCGGGATTTACAGCCTCGTTCAGCCGCAGCTCGCGCAGGACGTTCTCGCACCCAAGCTCGCCGAGATCGCGCGCGCAGGCGCGCCGTTCGTCGCCACAGGCAACCCCGGCTGCATGATGCACATCGGCGCCGGCATGCTGCGCGCAGGGATCCCCGCGCGCACCGTCCACCCCGTGGAGCTGCTCGATGCGTCGTACGCCGCCGCCCATGGCGCGACGCCGCCGGACCGTTAGGTTAGCAATATGTTGCAGGTCGGACCCCGCACGTTTGGTGCTTGGATCCGCAGGTCCGGATCCCCGCCAGCAGCGCTCCACGTACGCGGACACGTTCTCGTCGCATGACCGCAGGTTCTATCGTCACAGGTACGTTCCCCTCCGTCGGCGACGTCGGCGGACACTCCGTGGTCATGCACTATGGCCACATCGCCGGCGAATACGCGTCCCTGCGCACGTCGGCCATGCTCGTCGACCGGAGCGCACGCGGCCGCGTCCGCATCACCGGTGACAAGGCGCCCGAGCTCCTCACCGGACTCGTGACTAACGACGTCATGGCGCTGCAGCCGGGCCACGGCCAGTACGCGGCCGCGCTCAATCCGAAGGGCAAGATCGTCGCCGATATCCGCATCTTCCGCTTCGACGATCATCTGTTCATCGACGCGCCGCCGCGCGCGCAGGCCGGTTGGCTGGCACTCGTGCGCAAGTACATCAATCCGCGACTCGCGCCCTATCATGATGAGTCGGCGATCACGCGCGACATCGGCGTGTTCGGCGTCCAATCGCGGCGCATCGTGTCCGAGATCACCGGCCTAACGGCAGAGTCGCTCGCCGCGCTCGCACCCTACGGCCACACGCTCGCGCCCCTCGATGCCGACACCGCCGTCGTCGTCGCGCGCGTTCCCGATCTCGAGCTCGAGGGATACGAGCTGTTCGTTCCCCAAACCGCGTTCGCCGCACTGTGGCAGCGCGCGCTCGCCGCCGGCGCCGTGCCGTGCGGCCTGCTCGCGTGGGAGATCGCGCGCGTCGAAGCGGGCCGCCCCGAATGGGGTCTCGACATCGACGAGTCCACCATTCCGCAGGAAGCAAACTTCGACGAGCTCCACGCAATCTCGTACACCAAAGGATGCTACGTTGGGCAGGAAGTCGTCGCGCGCGTACACTTCCGCGGCCACGTCAATCGGCACTTGCGGGGCATTCGCTGCGGTCATCACGAGCCGCCGCCCGAACACGCGGCGCTGCTCGACGACAGCGGCAAGCAAGTCGGCGACGTGCGCACCAGCGCGCTCTCGCCACGGCTTGGCGCGATCGCGCTCGCGATGGTGCGACGCGAAGTTGCGCCCGGCGCGACACTCCGCGTGCAGTTGCCGCCGCCCGCCTCACCCGATCCCCGCAGCGACGTGCAAGCGGAATTGTTCGCCTTACCGTTTCCGCTCGACTGAACGCCGACGCGCACGTGATACAAAAGAGGGGACGCAACCATCGTTGCGTCCCCTCTCCTGTGTCGCCTCGCTCGCGAAACGCGAGCGCGCGTGCGTTAGTGCTTCGTCGTGTCCTTCTTCGTCGTGTCCATCTTCATCGAGCCCGTGTCGTGCTTCATGCCGGTATCCGTCGCGGCAGGAGCAGGTGCGGGGGCCATCGCCGGTGCGGCGGTGGTGTCCGCCGTCGCGGGCGCGTTTTCCTTCGCTTTGCACGCTGCAAGCACGAGCGCAGCAGCAGCGAGGACGGCAAGGCGCTTCATTTACAGTCTCCTTGTGGGGGCCAGTGGCTGATCAACCTTCGTCCGTGCACGCGCGCTGCAATG
>DATJET010000116.1:0-18817 GCA_035496295.1 Gemmatimonadaceae bacterium | reverse complement strand
GCACGGCCGCGGATCACGCGAGAACTGGTTCGTCACCTGCCGGAGCGGGCGCGGCACTGCCGTGTTCGCTCCGTTGCTCACTGTGGAGCCTGGATCATGCCCCTTCGCGTCAGCACGCGCCGGTCCGCCGCCGACTCCGTCGATGTCCCGTTGCTCGTCCTCGCGTTTCGCAAGCATCCGACGCTGCCGCCCGACCTCGCGGCGCTCGACGCGAAGCTCGGCGGGACGCTCGGCCAAACGCTGGACCGGCGCGAGTTCCGCGGCGGGCGCGACGAGGTGCTGCACCTGTCGGGCTCCGCCGGCGGCGCGAATCCGCAGCGCGTGCTGCTCGTCGGGTTAGGCGATCCGTCCGATGTACCGGGCGCGCTGCGCCGCGCCGCGAGCATCGCGGCACGGCAGGCGCGCAAGCTCGGCGCGAGCGCGCTGGCGTGGCACGATGGTGGGCGCAGCGCCGACACAGTCGAGGCAGTGACTGTTGGGCTCCTCGTGGGAGCATGGGAATACGCGGACCTCAAGACGCCGCCGCCCGCGGACGAACGCCGCCCCGAGCTCGAGTCCGCCGTCATCCTGTGTGACGACGCCGCCGCGGCGCAGGCAGTGGATCGCGGCATCGCGATCGGCGAAGGCATGGCACTCGCGCGGCGACTGGCGATGATGCCGGGCAATCTCTGTACGCCATCGTACCTCGCCGACACCGCGCGCGAAATCGCCGCGCGCCACGGTATGCAGGTCACGATCCTCGGCCGGACGGAGATGGAGAACGAGAAGATGGGCTCGTTCCTCTGCGTGGCGCAGGGCACGCCGCAGGATCCCAAGCTCATCACGCTCGAGTACATGCGCGGCCCGGCGGGCAGCAAGCCGATCGCGCTCGTCGGCAAGGGACTGTGCTTCGACTCCGGCGGCATTTCGATCAAGCCTGCGCAGGGCATGGAGGCGATGAAGTTCGACATGTGCGGCGCGGCCGGTGTGTTAGGCGCGATGGAATCGATCGGACGCCTCGCGCTCCCGGTGAACGTGGTCGGCCTCGTGGGCAGCACCACCAACATGCCGTCGGGCACGGCGGTGAATCCCGGCGACGTGGTGCGCAGCCATCTCGGCAAGACCATCGAGGTGATCAACACCGACGCCGAAGGACGCCTGGTGCTGGCCGATGTGCTGTCGTACGCGCGGCGGTTCTCGCCCTCGGCCGTGGTCGATGCCGCCACGCTCACCGGCGCCTGCGTCATTGCGTTAGGCCACACCGCCAGCGGCGTCTTCGGCACCGACGACGCGCTCGTCGCCGACGTCCTCGCTGCGGGGAAGCGCGCCGGCGAGCCCGGTTGGCGGCTCCCGCTCTACGACGAGTACAAGGATCTCATCAAGAGCGACGTCGCCGACATCAAGAACACGGGCGGCCGTCCCGCCGGTGCGTGCACGGCGGCGATGTTCCTCAAGGAGTTCGCCGAGGATTTCGCGTGGGTGCACCTCGACATTGCGGGCACGGCGTACTCGGAGTCCGACCTCACGTACGTCCCCAAGGGGCCCACGGGCGTACCGGTGGGCACGTTCGTCGAGCTGGTGCGGGGGAGGGCGCGCTGACGGTCGCCCGCCGCTCCGTTAGGCGCACCCCGTGGGTGGTGCTGCTCGCGCTCGCCCTCGGCGGGACCGCGGCTGCGCAGGCCGTTCCGGCTCCGCGCGACACCACGCGCCCGGATACCACCCGCCGGGACACGACGCGCGCAGACACAACCCGTGCCACGACCGACACGGCCCGGCATGCCGTGCCCATGCCGTCCGATACGGCGCACGCAGACACGACCAGCGACACGACGAAGGTCCCGAAGGACACGATCAAGGCGCCGCTTGCGCACGCCGAGGTTCCAGAGTTGGTCGGGATCGGCTCGCAGTATCACTGGGATCGTGATCAGATGTTCGCGTCGGGCGCGATCAATCTGCTCGACCTGCTCAGGCTGATTCCGGGTGTCACCGCGTTCCGCTCGGGTTGGATGTCGTCACCACAGTACGCGGCGTATCTGGGGAATCCGTCACGCGTCCGATACTTCTACGACGGTGTGGAGATCGAGCCGCTCGATCCGCGCTCACCGGGCGCACTCGACGCATCCGAGGTGCAGCTGTTCTCGCTGGAGGAAGTGTCGGTCGAGCGCGGCGCCGATGAGCTGCGCGTCTACCTGCGCAGCTGGCGCGTGCAGCGCACGTCGACTAACACGCGTGTCGATGTCCTAACGGGCGACGAAGGTACGAACCTGTATCGCGGGTTTTACGGCAAGCGGTACGGCAACGGCATGGCGCTGCAGTTGGCCGGGCAGCAGTACGGCACCAACTCCGATCCGACCATCGGCGGCGGCGACGAGCTCGCGCTCACCGGCCGTCTCGGTTGGGCGAAGGGTCCGTGGAGCATCGACGCGTACGCCATTCGCGCGAGCCGCACGCGCGACCAGCAGAACCAGGATCTCGTGGCCGGCGTGAACGGCGTCGTGCCGGAGCAGGATCGCACGCGGACCGACGCGTACCTGCGCGCCGGCTACGGCGACCCCGATTCCGGATCGTGGGCGCAGGTGATGGTTGCCACGCAGCAGTTCGCCGAGCATTCGGGCTTCCATCCCGAGCTCGACTTCGCGCCTGCCGACTCCGCGGACACGACCATGTCGGCCAGGCAGATCGTGGCCACGGGTGGGTTCACGCGGTGGGGTCTGCGGCTGAGCGCCGCCGATCGTCTGCACATCCTGCCGAACAGGACGTTGAACTCGCTCGAGGCGCGCCTTGCGTACGAGCGCAAGGAACTGGCGGTGTCGTTCCTCGCCGACTACCGTGGGCCCGACACGACGTCGACCGAGGAAGCATCGGCGCGGTTCACGCCGCTCGACTTCTTGTCGGTCACCGGAGCCGTCACGCACAGGCACGGCGGCGGCGTGGACGGCGGCGAGCAGGTTGCCGTTAGGCTCGAGGCGGGGCTCAAGGTGTTCAACGCGTGGCTCACCGGCGGCATTCTGCGCCGCGACGCCGCCCTCGTGCCGGGCCTGTCCGCGTACGACACGAGCTTCGTCGCACGCCGCGCCGCGGCGGCGACGGGCATCTACGGCACCATTCGCGGAAAGTTTTACAAGGACATCGGCGCCGACGTGTGGGGCGTGCGCTACTCGAACAACGGCTACTATCGCCCGCAGGTCCAGACGCGCGAAGAGCTGTACCTCGACACCAAGTGGCTGAGCCGGTTCCCGAGCGGCAACTTCGGATTCCGCGGCTCGATCGCTCACGAGTTCAGGCAGAACGTGCTCTTTCCGACGACGACCACAGACGAAACGTTCGACAACAACGCGCCGTTCGCGGTCTTCAGCCACGTGCTCGTGGGCAGCATCGAAGTGCGCATCATCGACGCCGTGATCTTCTTCCACTCGATCTACGGCATCAATCCGCCGATCTACGAGATCGTGCCAGGCTATGCGCAGCCGCGGCAGTTGCTCACGTACGGTGTGCGGTGGCAGTTCTGGAATTGATGCCGCGTTAGACGGACGGATTACGTGGGGAAGAGGGAAGCGCTCGCTCTCGCTCGCTTGGGGAAGGGGGCAGCGGCGGCCCATCCCCTGCGGTTTGACAACCTCGTTGTGCCACCGTAACTTACGTGATTATCCATGATACGCAGCATGACCGGGTTCGGAGCCGCGACAGGTCGGTTCGGCGCGCAACGGGTGACCGTCGAGCTTCGCACGGTGAACCACCGCTTCTTCAACTCCAACATCAAGCTCTCCGGCGCCATGTCGCGCTGGGAAGGTGAGGTGCGCGACGTCCTGCGAAAGGCCATCGCGCGCGGACACGTCTCGCTCTCGGCACGCACGGAACACAATGCACCGGGCGAGAATGGTCCGATGGTGGATGAACGGCGCTTCGCTGACTACGTCGAGGTCATTCGCGGACTCCAGAAGAAGCACGGGATGTCCAACGAGCTCGACGTGTCGGTCATTCTGCGGCTGCCCGATGTGTTAGGCAGCGAGGCGCACGATGAAACGGGAACGGCCGAAGAGCTCTCGGCCATCGTGCAGGAAGCGGTGAGCGCGCTCACGCGGATGCGCGAGGCCGAAGGGGCACGCATCGAAACGGTGCTCGAGGACCGCATCACCGTCGTCGAGCGAGCCGTGGATCGCATCGCGGCGCGCGCGCCCGAACGACTCGTGTCGGAGCGTGAGCGGTTGCGCGAGTCGGTGAAGGAGCTCGCAGGCGGTGTCGACGTCGACCCGCAGCGGTTGGCGCAGGAAATCGCGATCCTCGCCGATCGACTCGATGTCGCGGAAGAAGTGGATCGGTTTCGCTCCCATGTGCAGGCGTTTCGGTCCGCCTTGCACGGAAAGACCGAAGCCCAGGTCGGCAAGCGACTCGGATTCTTGTTGCAGGAGATGTTGCGGGAAGCAAATACCATGGGCAGCAAAGCGCGCGACGCCGTGATGACGCACGACGTGGTCGCGGTGAAGGAGGAGCTGGAGCGGATCGCCGAACAGGTGGAGAACATCGAGTGAACGTCTTTCCGGTGATCCTCTCGGCACCGTCGGGGGGCGGGAAGACGACCATCACCCACGCGCTGCTCGCCCGGCGCCCGGATGTGGGCTACTCGGTATCGTGCACCACGCGGCCGCCGCGGCCGCACGAAGTGAACGGCAAGGACTACTATTTTTTGTCGACCGCCGAGTTTCTCGAGCGCCAGCAGCGCGGCGAGTTCGCGGAGTCGGCGGCAGTCCACGGCCACCTGTACGGCACGTTGCGCAGCGAGGTGGTTCGTGTGTTGGGCGAAGGACGTCACGTGATCATGGACATCGACGTGCAAGGTGCGGCGCAATTCCGCGCCGCGTTTCCCGAATCGGTGCTGATCTACGTGCTGCCGCCGTCGGGTGAGGTGTTGCTGAATCGGCTGCGTCTCCGTCAAACCGAGACGCCCGAAACGTTGAAGAAGCGGCTCGTGAGTGCGTTGGGTGAGCTCCGGGCCGTGCCGATGTTTCAATACGTTGTCCTGAACGATGAGCTCGAGCAGGCGGTGTCTAACGTGTCACGCATCATCGATGCGGAAGGCCTGCGCCGCGAGCGGTTGCAGAATGTGGAACGCGACGTGCGACACATCATCGAGCGGCTGGAGAAAGAAATGGACGGCATGAACTAGCGGATTCGTTCGTCCTACTTTGGTCCGGCCTTGTCCGGTACTGTCCGCCCTAAGAGGAGTTATCCCGTGCAGGTCTACACCCCGGCCGACGTCGCCAAGCGCGCGGCCAACAAATATCTCGGCGTGCTCATCGCGGCCAAGTACGCGCGGCTGCTGAACGAGTTTCCGCGCACGATGAACGAAGCGCGCGAAAAGAAGCTCACCACGCGGGCCCTCGAGGAGCTCACCAACGAGGAGGGTATCGAGTACCGCGTGACCCCGCGCCGCGGCCGTTAGGCGCGGATCCGCGGTGCGCCCGTTCGGTGGTGCGCGCGTCGTCCTCGGCGTGAGCGGGGGCATCGCGGCTTACAAGTCGGGATGGGTCGCGCGGCTGCTCGCGGCCGCCGGCGCCGAGGTCGACGTGGTGATGACGCGCGCCGCCACGGAGTTCATCGCGCCGCTCACCTTCGAAGCGCTCACCGGCCGCGCCGTCCACACGGACCTGTTTTCTCCGGGACGCGCGCTCGACCACATCCATCTGGCGCGCGAAGCCGACGCGCTCGTGGTCGCGCCGGCCACCGCAGATTTTCTCGCTCGCGCCGCGCACGGACGCGCCGACGATCTCCTCGCGTCGTGTCTGCTCGCCACCACCGCGCCCGTGATTCTGTTTCCGGCAATGAACGACGCCATGTGGGCGCACCCGCAAACACAGCGCAACGCAACGCACCTGCGCGACCTCGGCTACGCGGTCGTCGACCCTGACGTCGGCGCGCTCGCGGCAGGCGAGGGAAGCGGACCGGGTCGCATGCCCGAGCCCGAGACCATCGTCGCCCACGTGGGCCGCGTGCTCGACGACGCATCGTTCCGAGGACGGACGGTCGTGGTGACAGCGGGACCAACGCGCGAGCCGGTGGATCCGGTACGGTTCCTGTCGAACCGCAGCAGCGGGAAGATGGGCGTGGCGATCGCGGCGGCGGCGTGGCGTCGCGGTGCGCAGGTCGTGCTCATCGCCGGACCGCTCGAGGTGCCGGATCCTGTGGGTGCCTCGCTCGTCCGCGTGGAGACCACGGCAGAGATGGCGGAAGCCGTTAGGCAGGCACTCCCAGGCGCGCACGCGCTCATCATGGCGGCGGCACCCGCCGACTTCCGCGCCGCCGACCCCGCCGCGAGCAAGATCAAGAAAGCGGAGGGACCGGCGTCGATTGCGCTCGCCGCCACCACCGACATCCTGGCGTGTACCGTTAGGCATCGGCCGCCGGGGCTCGTGACCGTGGGCTTTGCCCTCGAGACCGACCACCTGCTCGAGAGCGCGCGCACCAAGCTGGCCGACAAACAGCTCGACCTCATCGTTGCCAACAGCGCGCGCGAACCCGACGCCGGCTTCGGCGCCGACACCAATCGCGTCACCATCCTCGCCCCCGATGGGTCGGCCGACGCGCTCCCCGTGATGTCCAAGACGTCCCTCGCCGACGTGATCCTCGACCGCGTCGAGACCCTCCTGCGTGCACGCTGAGGAGCTGCTCCGCCGCTATCTCGAGCAGCGGCGCGATCAAGGCGAAGTCGAGCTCGTGCTCGACACACTGTCGGTGGACGACGTCATGCGAATCATTGGCGCCGCGCGTCTTGCGCGAGCCGATGCGGCGCCGGCGCCCGCTCCCGGAGACTGGCGCCAAGCGCTCCGCAGCGCGGGCGCACAAACACCGACCGAGACCGACCCCGCGCGACCCGTCGAACGCGCGCCATCGGAGACGTTGAGCGCGCTGAGCGCGCCGGCCGCGCTTCCACCCGATGGTCTCGTGGTGGGCACCGAGGGCAACGAGCTCTTCGGCGGCGAGCTGGCGCAGTGTCACACCGTGGACGATGTGGCTGCGCTCATCAGCGCGTGTCGCAAGTGCGAACTCTATCGCACCGCCAAGCACCCGGTCCCTGGCGAAGGCAGCGCAACAGCGAGACTGATGTGCGTCGGTGAGGCGCCCGGCGCGAGCGAAGACGAAACGGGACGCCCGTTCGTCGGACAAGCCGGCCAGCTTCTTACGAAGATTCTGGAGGCGATTAAGTTGAGCCGGGACGAAGTCTTCATCGTCAACGTGCTCAAACATCGGCCGCCCGGCAATCGCAATCCGCTTCCCACCGAAGTGGATGCGTGCCGTCCGTATCTGATTCGTCAGCTGGAGATCATCCGACCCACGGTCATCGTCGCATTCGGTACGTTCGCCGCGCAGACCCTGCTCGAGACGAAGCTCTCGATCAGCAAGCTTCGCGGCGCGATCCACCGCTACCACGGGATTCCCGTCGTCGTCACCTATCACCCGGCCGCGCTCCTCCGCAATCCCGCTTGGAAGCGACCAACCTGGGAAGATGTCCAGCTCGCTCGTCGACTCCTCGATGGCGTCCGAAAATGATCGCCAAGGCGAACGCCGTCCCCCATACTCGGAAGAGGCGGAAACCGCCGTGTTGGGCGCCATGCTCATGGACCAGGATGCGATCCTGCGCGCCACCGAGCACGTCGACGACACGATGTTCTATCGCGAACGGAATCGGCGGATCTTTCGCGCGATGGTCGCGATCATCGAGCGGGGCGATGTAGTCGATCCACTCCTGCTCGCCGACGAGCTGGCGCGTCGCGGCGACCTCGAGATCGCAGGCGGCAAGGATTACATCGCGTATCTCGTCGACGCGGTTCCGACATCGGCGAATGTCGAGTACCACGCGCGCATCGTCAAAGAGAAGGCACTGCAGCGCCGCCTCATCGAGACGTGCACCGCGCTCATCACCGAGGCATACGAAGGACGCTCCACCGCCGCCGATCTCCTCGACGACGCCGAGCAGCGTGTGTTCCAGGTGAGCCAGCAGCGCGGCATGCAGGGCTTCACGCGCATCAAAGAGCTGATGTGGCCGACGATGGAGCGCATCGAAGCGCTGCAGCGCGGCGGGAAGACCATCACCGGCGTGCCGAGCGGCTTCGCCGATCTCGACGAGATGACGTCCGGATTCCAGAACGCCGATCTCGTCATCGTCGCGGCGCGGCCGTCGATGGGAAAGACGTCGTTAGTCCTCAACATCGCGCAGCACGCGGCCATCGAGAAGCACACGCCGGTGGCGCTCTTCTCGCTCGAGATGAGCAAAGAAGCGCTGGTCCAGCGCATGCTCACGTCGGAGGCGCGCGTGGATGCCCAACGATTGCGCAAAGGCATGCTGCGCGACGACGACTTCACGCGCATGGCGCGTGCCGCCGGCACGTTGAGCGCCGCGCCCATCTGGATCGATGACACGGCCGGCATCTCGCTGCTCGAAATCCGCTCCAAGGCGCGTCGTCTCCGAGCGGACGCGAAGATCGAGCTCGTGATCGTCGACTACCTGCAGCTCATCGCGGGCCCGAATTCCGAGAGCCGCCAGCAGGAGATCAGCGCGATCTCGCGCTCGCTCAAGGCGCTGGCCAAAGAGCTCAACGTGCCCGTGATCGCGTTGTCGCAGCTCTCGCGCGCGCCCGAGCAGCGCGCAGGCGACCACCGGCCGCAGTTGTCCGACCTGCGCGAGTCCGGCGCCATCGAGCAGGACGCCGATCTCGTCATGTTCATCTATCGGCAGGAAGTCTACGACGGCCCAACGGACAAGGACGGCAACTCGCTCGAGGGCCGCGCCGAGGTGATCGTGGGCAAGCAGCGTAACGGGCCGATCGGATTCGTGAACCTGTTCTTCCACAAGTCGTACACGCGATTCGAGAACTACAGCGCGAAACGGGAAGGATAGTGGACACGGCATCGACCGCCGACGTCGGCGTGATCATCGTCGCGGCCGGCACGGGCTCGCGCACCGGCAGCACGGAGCTGAAGCAGTTTCGATGGGTGGCCGGCAAGCCGATGCTGCTGCACAGCGTGCAGCGGTGCATGGAGCGCAGCGACGTCGCCGTGGTGATCGCCGTGCTGCCGCGCTCGCACGCCGGCGATCCGCCGCCGTGGATCTTTCAATGCGATGTCGACCGGCTCCTCGTCTCCGCGGGCGGACGCGAGCGCGGCGATTCCGTGTACGCCGGCCTAACGGACCTGCCGCCGGAGGTGCGCATCGTCGTCATCCACGACGCCGCGCGCCCGCTCATGGACGCGGAGACGCTCGACCGCGTGATCGCCGTGGCGCGCACGGGTTCGGGCGCCGTGGCCGGCGTGCCAATGACCGACACGCTCAAGCGCGTGGACGATGCGGATCGCGTGGTGGAAACGGTGGACCGCGCGCACCTGTGGCGCGCGCAAACGCCGCAAGCCTTTCCGCGCGACATGATCGAGCGCGCCTACGCCGACGCACTCGCGCACGGCATTCGCGCCACCGACGATGCCGCGCTCTGCGAGCGGTTAGGCATGCCGGTCGCGATCGTACGCGGCAGCGAGCGCGCGATCAAGATCACCGAGGAAGCCGACTTCGCGCGCGTCGAGGCGTTGGCCCTCGCGCCGCAATGACCGCGCCGCCGCTCGCCGTCCCGTTCTGGTCGCCGGCGGAAATCGAGCAGTCGATGTCGGCCACCATCGCGCATCTGCGCGCGGGACGCGTGCTCGCGTATCCCACCGAAACCGTGTACGGATTCGGCGGCGCCGTTGACGCGGAGTCCGTGTCGGCACTCGTACGCCTCAAGTCGCGTCCGCCGGGCAAACCGTTTTTGATTCTCGTCGCGTCGAGCGACATGGTCGCGCGCTACGACATTCAGCTCACCGGATACGCCTCGCGCCTCGCGGCGCGGCACTGGCCCGGCCCGCTCACGCTGGTGCTGCCGGGAGGCGAGCGCCGATTGCCATCTCGGTTGCGCGGACCCGAAGGCGGTATCGCCGTGCGGTGGACGTCGCACCCGGCACTGGCGCGGTTGATCCTCACCTATGGCGACCCGATCACCTCCACGAGCGCGAACCGCCCCGGTGTGCCGCCGGCGATGACGTCGCGCGAGATCGAGCAGCAATGGTCCGATGCGATCGGACGCGGGGTGCTTCGGGTGCTCGACGGCGGGCGCCTCGTGCCCTCGGCAGCGTCGACAGTTGTAGATTGTATGGGACGGCGCCCCCGTGTGATCCGGCCGGGCGCGATCTCCTCGGCGACTCTGCGTGAATCCGTGTCCGATTTGATCGGAGACTTGTGACGCCTCTGCGAGTACTCTTCGTGTGCACGGGCAATACCTGTCGCAGTGCGATGGCAGAATCCATCGCGCGGCGCATCGCGCAGGAGCGCGTGCTCACCGACATCGAGTTCGGCAGTGCAGGCACCGCGGCGTGGGAAGGCGCGCCCGCATCCGATGGCGCGCTGCTCGTGTGTCTCGAGCGACAGACGGATCTCTCCTCGCACCATGCGCGACTGGTGACGCCCGAGCTGCTGGAGCAGTACGACCTGGTGCTGGCCATGGGGCCGCACCACGTGGAACGCCTGGAAGCGTTAGGCGCGCGCGGCAAGGCGTACCTGATCACCACGTACGCGTCGCGCGGCGCGAGCGACCGACCCATCGGAGATCCTTTCGGCGGCGAGCTGGAGCTCTATCGCGACACGTACGTCGAGCTCGATCGCGAGCTGCGCCTCGTCCTCGACCGGATCGACGCGGAGCGAACGCCGGGCGTGTCGTGACCGCTCCCGACATTGGCACGCTCGTGCTGCTCGGCCATCCCGTGCGGCACTCCATATCCCCGGCGTTCCAGAACGCCGCGCTCCGCGCCGCGGGGATCCCGCTCACGTACGAGGCGGTCGACGTGGAGCCCGGCGCGTTAGGCGATCGCGTGCGCGCCCTTGTCGCGCAGCGCGGCGCCGGCAACGTCACCATTCCGCACAAAGCCGCCGTCGCCGAGATGTGCGACATGCTCACGCCGGTCGCCGAGCGCGCGGGAGCCGTGAACACGTTCTGGGTGCAGCAGGGCGCGCTCGCGGGCGACAACACCGACGTCGCCGGCTTCGACCACCTCGCCCGGCGCGTGCTCGGCTCCGTTCCGTTAGGCGCACGCATCGCGGTGCTCGGCGCCGGCGGCGCGGCCGCGGCGGTGTGCACCGCGGTCGAACGCTGGCCCGGCGCGCGCGTCACGCTCTGCAATCGCACGCCCCAGCGCGCCGAAACGCTCGCCGCGCGGTTCCCCGTAGTCGACCGGATCGCCGCCCGTGCGGCCGACGCGGTGCAGGACTCCACGGTCGTCATCAATGCGACTCCGGCCGGTATGGTCGATGACACCGTTCCGGTGGACGTCGCACTGCTGCCCGCCGCCGTCGGCGTCATCGACCTCGTCCATCGAGCGGGCGAGACGAAGTGGGTGCGCGACGCAGAGGCGCGGGGACTCCGCGCCGGCGACGGGCTCGCCATGCTCATCGAGCAGGGCGCGCTCGCGTTCGAGCGATGGTTCGGCATCGAGGCACCGCGCGATGTGATGTGGGAGGTCGCGTGCAAGCGGTAACCGGCGCATGGCGAACCGGAGCGGTACGACGCGCGGCGGCCGTGCTCGGCGAGCTGCTGCTGCCGCGTGCGTGCGTCGCCTGCGCGCGTCTCCTCGATCAGGGTGATCGCGGGCTCGTGTGCGGCCGGTGTTGGGCGCGCGTCCACGAACTACCGTATCCTCGCTGCCAGCGGTGCGGACACCCGCTCACGCGAGAGCACTGCGCCTGGTGCGAGCTCCTTCCGCCTTACGTCCGCGCGGCGCGTTCCGTCTGTTGGATTCCGGGACACACCGCCGGTGCGATTGTCCACGCGCTTAAGTACGCGGGATGGCGCGGCGTTGCCGAACCAATGGCCGCGCGTATGGCGCGTGTGCCGTGGCCCGAGGACGTACTCGCCGAGCGCACCGCGTTCGTGCCCGTGCCGCTCGCGACGCCGCGGCTCCGCGAGCGCGGCTACAATCAAAGCGCGTTGCTCGCCCGCGCGCTCTCCACGCGCTGTCACGTCCCCGTGCGCGAATCGTGTCTCGTGCGCACGCGTCGAACCGCCACACAAACGCGGTTGACACCAGAGGAGAGGCGACACAACGTTTCGGGCGCGTTTGCGGTGCCCGCGTCCGAGCGGAACACGATTCGCGGTGCGCACCTGGTGCTCGTCGATGACGTCATCACCACGGGCGCCACACTCGGCGAGTGCGCTGCCACGCTGTTCGATGCGGGCGCCCGGATCATCAGCATCGTGACCTTTGGCCGAGCGCCGGCGATCGGCGATGCCGGCTGACCAATCGGAGCAGACCACGACATGGCCATTCGCGTAGGGATCAACGGCTTCGGCCGCATCGGACGACAAGTCATCCGAGCAGCGGCAGAGCAGGGCGTCACCGACATCGAGTTCGTCGCCGTCAACGATCTCACCGACACGAAGACGCTCGCGCATCTCTTCAAGTACGACTCCGTCCATCGCACGTACAGCGGCGTCGTGACACACGGCGACGGCTGCATTCACATCGACGGCCGCGAGATCAAAGTCCTCGTCGAAAAAGATCCGGCCGCGCTGCCGTGGAAGCAGCTCGGCGTGTCCGTGGTGCTCGAGTCCACCGGCAAATTCACGAAGGCCGAGGACGCGAAGAAGCACATCGCGGCTGGCGCGCGCAAAGTGATCATCTCGGCGCCGGCAAAGAACGAAGACATCACGATCGTGATGGGCGTGAACCACGAGAAGTACGATGCCCAACGACACCAGATCATCTCGAATGCGTCGTGCACCACGAACTGTTTGGTACCGATGGTTCGCGTGGTGCTCGACAACTTCGGGCTGCGTCACGCGTCGATGACCACAATCCACAGTTACACGAACGACCAGAACGTGCTCGACCTGCCGCACAAGGATCTGCGCCGTGCGCGTGCGGCTGCGGTCTCGATGATTCCAACCACGACCGGCGCCGCGAAAGCCACGTCGCTCGTGATTCCCGAAGTGAAGGGCAAGATCGACGGCATCTCGGTGCGGGTGCCCACCGCCGACGTCTCGTTCACCGATCTCGTGGCCGAGGTCGAGCGCCCAACGACGATCGCCGACGTGAACGCGGCGTTCCGTAAGGCATCGGAATCGGGCCCGCTCGAGGGATATCTGGCCTACAGCGACGAAGAGCTCGTGTCGGCGGACTACATCGGGAATCCGTACTCCTGCATTCTCGACGCGAAGACCACCAACGTGATCGACGGCACCTTGGTGAAGGTGACTGGCTGGTACGACAACGAGTGGGGCTACGCGTCGCGCTGCGTCGATCTGCTCCGGTACGTCGGCGCGCGGCTGTGAGCCAGCACGTCGAGCCGGCGGCGCGTCGCCGCGATCTCCTCGCGCTCCTCATCCTCGCGGCAGGCGCGGCCACAGCGGTGTATGGCTACCTCGGCCTGCACCACATGGCGTCGAAGCCGATCGTGCGCGTGGCGGGGCAGCAGGCCATGGAGCGCGCGATCTCGTACAACAACATTGTGCTCGCAGGCTGGGTGATCATCGCCGCCGGCATCCTGGCCGTGGTGTGGTCGTTCCTGGCCAACCGCCGGTCGGAGCACGCACCGCGCTGATGGCTAAGCGGACCATCAACGACCTCACGGATGCGGAGGTGCGCGGCCGGCGCGCACTGGTGCGGGTCGACTTCAACGTGCCAATGGACGATCGCGGCGGCGTCACGGACGACACGCGCATGCGCGCCGCGCTTCCGACACTCGATGCGCTCTTTGCACGCGGCGCGCAAACCCTCGTGCTCCTCTCGCACCTGGGGCGGCCGAAAGGGCGACCCGATCCGCGCTATTCCCTGGCGCCGGTCGCGCGCCATCTCGCGACGATCACGACGCGTCCGGTGCGATTCGTGACGTCCACCGTTGGGCCCGATGCGGTGCAGGTGACGAACACCGCGCCTGGCACGATTCTCCTCCTGGAAAACACGCGCTTCCTAACGGGCGAGGAAAAGAACGACGATGCGCTCGCGCGCCAGATGGCCGAGCTCGGCGACTTCTACGTGAACGATGCATTCGGCTCGGCGCATCGCGCCCATGCATCGACGGAAGGCGTGGCGCACCATCTGCATCCGGCCGTGGCCGGTCTGCTCATGGACACGGAGCTACGATTTCTCGGCGACGCGCTCGCAAAACCGCAGCGTCCGTTCGTCGCGATCCTGGGCGGCGCCAAGATCTCGGGAAAGATCGATGTGATCGGCGCGCTGTTGCCCAAGGTGGATGCGCTGCTCGTGGGCGGCGCCATGGCGTGCACGTTCTTCCGCGCGATGGGACTCGAGACCGGAACGTCGCTCGTAGAGCCCGATCGGGTGGACCTGGCGAAGGCGCTTCTCTCGCGCGCCAAGGACACGCTGCTTCTGCCTAACGACGCGGTGGTGGCGCCGTCGCTCGACGCCGCCGCCACGGCGCACGCGGTGGCGCGCGACGCGATTCCCGCCGGCGAGGCGATGTTCGACGTGGGACCGCGCACCTGCGAGGCGTTCGCCCAACGGATCGCCGGCGCGCGCACGGTGGTGTGGAACGGACCGATGGGCGTGTTCGAAACGCCGCCGTTCGATCGCGGCACGCGGGCGATCGCTGAAGCGATGGCGCGCGCGACAGCTGCCGGCGCGACGACGATCGTCGGCGGCGGCGACTCCGCGGCCGCCGTGGATGGGATGCACCTCGCGAGTCGCATGACGCACGTCTCCACCGGTGGCGGTGCGGCGCTCGAGTTTCTCGAAGGGAAGGTTCTGCCTGGTGTGGCCGCGCTCGACGATCGGAGCAACTAGATGCGAAAGCCCGTGTTTGCCGCCAACTGGAAAATGCACTACGGCCCGCAGGAGACGCGGGCATTTCTGCTCAAATTCCTCGCGGAGTATGCGCCGCGCGACGATCGCACGGTCATCTTTTTTCCGCCGGCGCCGTCGCTCGCGGTGGCCGGCTTCGCGCTGCGCGACCGTCCCGACATTCTGTTAGGCGTGCAGAATGTGCACTGGGAAGACAAGGGCGCGTTCACCGGTGAGACGTCGGCGCTCATGGCGCGCGATTGCGGCGCCACCGTCGCGCTCGTCGGACATTCCGAGCGCCGCCAATTGTTCGGCGAGACAGACGAGATGACAGCGCGCAAATGCGCCGCAGTCGTGCGCGCGGGTCTCACGCCGCTGCTGTGCGTCGGCGAACGATTGGATGAGCACGAGCGCGGCATCACCCAGTCCATCGTGATGCGGCAGCTCAAGACCGGCGTGAGCCGTCTCGAGAAATCGCAGCTCGCCACGATGCTCGTCGCGTATGAACCGGTCTGGGCTATCGGCACGGGCAAAACTGCGAAGCCGGAAGACGCGACCCTCGTCCATGCTGCGATTCGCCGCTACTTCCGTGAGGCGCTCGGCGGACAGCCAGACTCGCTGCGCATTCTCTATGGCGGAAGTGTCAACGCGGACAACGCAGCGGAGCTGGTAGCGGCTCCCGAAATCGACGGATTACTCGTGGGTGGCGCGAGTCTCGAGGTGGATACCTGGACGCGAATCGTCGGCACTTGACCGCGACACGTAAGCTTCGTAGTCTTCAGAGCTTACGCCAATCACCCAGACGCCGCTCGCTGTGTACACGCTCATCATCGTTCTCCTCGTCATCGACTGCATCGTCCTCGGCGTCTCGGTCTTGCTGCAGGCACCGAAGGGCGGCGGTTTGTCGGCCACGTTCGGCGGAGCGGGATCGTCGCCCGACTCGTTCATCGGAACGCGTCAAGCAGCGAATCTCCTCACGAAAACCACGTGGTGGACAGCCGGCATTTTCATGGGTCTCGCGTATCTGCTGCAATTGATGAGCGCACACGCGTCCACGCCGCGGTCAGTGCTCGACCAGCCGTTCTCCCAGCAACCCGCCGCGCCAACTGCGCCCGCGCCGTCGAGTGCGAATCCAGCGGTGCCGCTCACGCCAGCACCGGCGCCGACCTCGAAGCCCAACAAACCGACTCCACCCAAGCCCAAGCCCTGACACAGTGAGCGAGACGGGCGATCAAGCAGGGTTCCTCCTCCTCGAGGACGGAACCCTTTTTCACGGAACCACGCGCACGCGCCGCGAACCGTCGGTTGCCGAAGTCGTGTTCACCACGAACATGACCGGCTATCAGGAAGTGTTCACCGATCCATCGTACCGCGGACAGATCGTGGTGATGACCACGCCGCTCATCGGGAACTACGGGGTGAACGACGACGACCCGGAGTCGGGCGGGCCGCAGATCGCAGGCGTCGTGGTGCGCGAGCTGACGGATCATCCGTCGAACTGGCGCGCGCGGACGGACCTTCGGAGTTGGCTCGACTCAGCCCAAGTGACCGTATTGGAACAAGTTGATACACGCCGACTCACACGTCACTTGAGGTCTGCCGGCGTCATGCGCGGTGTGATCGGCGTGGGCGATGTGCCTGACGCGCAAAGCGTTGCGGCACTGGAAGCTTGCCCGTCAATGGAGGGACTGGACCTGGCGTCGGCGGTCTCGACCAAGCGGCCGTACACGTGGGGTGATCCTAACGCACCGTCGCACATCGTCGCCTACGACTACGGGATCAAGCGCAACATTCTGCGACTGTTCGCCGATCACGGATGTCGCGTCACCGTGGTTCCGGCCGACACGCCGGCCGAAGCAGCGCTCGAGCTCGAGCCCAACGGCGTGTTTCTCTCGAACGGCCCGGGTGATCCGGCTGCAGTGACGTACGCTCCGCCGATCATTCGACAGATCGTCGAGCGCGAGGTGCCGGTGTTGGGCATTTGCTTGGGACACCAGTTGTTGGGCCTGACGTTCGGCGGGCGCACGGAGAAAATGCCGTACGGACATCATGGTGGGAATCATCCGGTGCGTGAGCTCGAGACAGGCCGCGTGTTGATCACGTCGCAGAATCACGGGTTCGCGGTTGTGACAGAGGGAGACGCGATCGCGGGAGCGCCTGAGCTCGTGATGACGCACGTCAATCTGAATGACGGAACGGTCGAAGGACTCATGCATCGCGAGCTGCCTGTATACGCGGTGCAATACCATCCGGAGGCGGCGCCCGGGCCGCACGATGCTCGTCCGCTCTTCTCGCAGTTCATGGATTCGGTGAGATCGCACACGAGTACAAGTGAGCCAAACGCTTGACACACAACAGGTAACGCCATAAGTTCGACTCCACGTTCGCCGCCCGGCGAACGCATGACCCGAGGCTACCGAATGACCAAAGCCGACCTTGTCGAGCGCGTGACGACGCAGATCTCCCGCACCGCCGGCCCCATGATTTCCAAGAAGGATTGCGCCCGCGTCGTGGATGCATTCCTTGATGCAATCAAGGACGCGCTGAAAGAGCAGAAGAACATCGAGGTCCGCGGCTTCGGCACATTCAAGATTCGTCAGCGCAAAACACGCATGGCGCGAAATCCCCGCACCGGCTCGCCAGTGGAAGTGAGTGCGCGACCTGTTCCTGTCTTCAAGCCATCCAAGGAGTTGCGCGCACTCGTGGCCGACATGGATGCGCCGCATCCCGGCGAAGCGAGTCCGGCCGCGTAAGGGCGGACAAGGCGCGACAGAGCCGGACAGGTCCGGACGATAGCGCACAGACTCGCGTCTGCCCACGCTCCAGAAAAAATCGTTGTTAGCGTCCGGCTTTGTCCGGCCATGTCCGCCTTCGGCCTTGTCCGGACTTGTCCGACTTGGCAGGTTTCGACTATGACGGTGACCGCGCTTCTCTTTGCCTCGTATGCGGATGTATTGCGGCGCGAGAGCGTCGACATCACGTTGCCGAACGGTTCGACCGTGAGCGATGTGGTCGCACATGTCCGCGCCATGCCTGGCGGAGGAATACTGCCGCCGTCGCCTTTGGTGGCGGTCAACCAGGAGTACGCGCGGCCCGATGTCGTGCTCGTTTCGGGCGACGAAGTGGCGATCATTCCGCCCGTCGCGGGTGGCTAGCGTGCGCAGCGCGATCGTCGACGATGTGATCGATGTCGAGACGCTGCTGGCCGAGGTCGAGCGCGACAGCAACGGGGCCACGGTGCTCTTCGTGGGAACCGTGCGCGACCAGAACAACGGGCGTCCTGTGACCGGGATCGAGTACGCGTGCTACACGCCGATGGCGGCGCGTGAGCTGTCGTCGATTTGCACCGAAGCATCGGAGCGCTTTGCGACGCTCGACATCGTTGTCGAGCATCGCACGGGGCATCTCTTCGTGGGCGAAGCGAGCGTCGCGATCGCGGTGGCGCATGCGCGTCGCGCGTCGGCGTACGAGGCGTCGCGCTACATCATCGAGCAGGTCAAGCGCCGCCTTCCCATCTGGAAGCGCGAAGAGTACACGGACGGGACGCGCGAATGGGTCGATCCCACCGCGGTCGCTGTCGTTGGGCCCGAGTCATGACCGCACTCGTCGATCAATTCGGACGGCGCATCGAGTATCTGCGCATCTCGGTCACGGACCGGTGCAACTTCCGATGCCTGTACTGCATGCCGGCCGAAGGACTCGAGTGGCTCCCCAAGCGCGACATTCTCACGTACGAGGAGATCACCGCGATCGTGGCGCAGCTGGCACCGTTAGGCTTGCGACGCTTGCGCATCACGGGCGGCGAGCCGACGATCCGGCCCGACCTCGTGTCGCTCGTGCGCCTGCTGCGCGCGGTACCCGGCATCGAGGACATCGCGCTCTCGACTAACGGCGTGCGGCTGCCCGAGATGGCGCCCGCACTCGCGGATGCAGGACTCGATCGCGTGAACATGAGCGCGGACAGTTTGCGCGCTGATCGCATCGCAGCCATTGCGCGCCGGAATCTGGGCTTCGATCCGCGACGCGC
>DATJET010000115.1:0-2479 GCA_035496295.1 Gemmatimonadaceae bacterium | reverse complement strand
CGCATCCGGTCCCGCTCCTGCTGCGTCGCCGCGAGCGACGAATCGAGACCGGCCGCGCGACTGGAGATGGACGCCATGCGGTCCGCGTACGTCTGCGCCAAACTGTCGTTCGCCTTCGTTAGGCGAAGGAGCTCGGCGTCCGCAGCGGTGGCGGTGCGGTGTCCGAGCCAATAGGCGCCGCCGGCCGCGACGCCCACCGCCGCCACCAGCGCAACGACCACCAACAACATGCGCCGTGCGTCGCGCTGCTGGACGCTGGCCGATGCGCCTGTGCCGGGTCGAGGCTCGGTCGTGATGTTCCGCGTCGCCGGCGGCGCGGACAATGAGGAATCGCCATTCCCCAAGGCGACGCCAGTCGCCGCTTCCCCAAGTGCAGCGCTTCCCTCGCGTGTCGTTAGGCGCTGCGGTTCGCCATCCGCCTCGATCTCTACGCGCACCCGCGGCCCGAATTCCCCGAACGAGATCTCGTCTCCAGATGCCAGCAGCTGCTCGCGCGCGATCCGCACGCCGTTCACGTAGGTCCCGTTCGTGCTCCCGATGTCCACGAGCGCGTAGCCGTCCCCCACGGCGCGGATCTCCGCATGCCGCGTCGAGACATCCAGGTCCTGTTGAGGATCGAATCGGAAATCGCAGAGCGGGTGCCGCCCGATGGCAATCACCGACTTCGTGAACCGCTCGCGGTGGCCGGCCCGCGAGCCGGTCAAGACGCGAAAGTCGACGCTCACGGCGCCGGTTTCATCTCGCCCGACGCCGTGTCGTGCGGCGCCGCGCCACCGCTGCCCCCATGCGGCTTGCCTAACAAACCGCGCGCCGCGAACACCACCGCGCCCAACACGATGAGCGCGACGATCGTGAACAGCCACACCTTGGACGCCGATCGCTCAGCGGGTGCCGTACCGTCCACGCGTAAATTCGACGCCGGGGTCGGCGCCGTAACCATGGGATTGGCTTGCTCGTATCGTGGCCGGCCCGTCGGACCGGTGACTTCCTGCCCGGGCAGCAAGAATACCGAGTGCCCAACGTTATCGTCGGGCTCGGCGTCGGCGAGACCGCTCCCCTCGAAACGCGCCGCGATCACCGTGATGTTGTCCGGTCCGCCGTTCTCGTTGGCCCGGTCGATGAGGTCGCGGCACACTTCCACGAGGTCCGGCTGGCTCACCACGACTTCCGCGATCTCGTCCTTCTTCACGAGCCCCGACAAGCCGTCCGTGCACAGCACCAGCGTGTCGCCGCGCCGCAGCTTCTGATACGTCAGGTCGATCTTGACCGTCGGCTCCGGGCCTAACGCCTGAAGAATGATATTGCGCCGCTCGCTGCGCTCCGCCTCGTCCGGTGTCAGCTCGCCGGCTTCGATGAGGCGCTGCATGAGCGACTGGTCCTTCGTGATCTGCCGCGCCACGCCATCGCGGATGAGGTACGCCCGGCTGTCGCCCACCTGCGCCAGGAACAGCGTGTCGCCTAACAGACCAGCTACCGTCGCCGTCGTGCCCAGTCCGCGGTTCTCGGGATGCTCCAGTGCGTACGCGAAGATGCGGTTGTTCGCCGTCTCCGCCGACGCCTTGACCGCGGCCGCGAACGCCTCGGCGTCGGTACGCGGGCCGTGCACCCACCGCGTGCGCATCTCCTCGTGCACCGTCGTCACTGCCATCTCGCTCGCGATTTCACCAGCCGCGGCTCCGCCTAACCCATCGGCCACCATGAACAGCGTGCCGCGCGGACCCGCCACGTGCGTCCGGACTTCGGCCTGCAGCGACGCGTTGTCTGCCGACAAGTCGACCACGAGGAACGCGTCCTCGTTGTGCTCGCGGGTGCGGCCGACGTCGGTGCGGCCGAATACGTGCACGACGACGTCGCCGCGGGCGGCGTCCGGCTGGGACGGAACGGGAATCGTCACGAGGCTCGGCGCAGATCGCGGGTCACTTGCAGTATTGATTGAACATGAAGGTGATGCTTTCCGCGTACGTGGTGCCGCGCGCGTTGCGAAGGCTGCCGAGAATTGCGCACGCCCGCTGGCGCGGCTCCGTGGTGTTGGTCATGTCCGCGCGCTCGAGCAGCGCCTCGCTCACGTGGTAAAACGCCGTGACGCTGTCGTTGCCGGTGGGGAGTGACTTGAGCGCGCGTGACAAGATGACCAGCGCGCGGTCCGGTTGCCTGCTCTTGATCAACTCCGCCGCGCGATTCACCGCGGCCTTGGCGCGGTCGCCCGTGAGCGCCCCCGTGAAGTCGCTGTCGGGCGCTGGAGCCGACGGCGGGCTCACGGATGGTCCGTTAGGCACTGATGTTCCGGGCGTGCTGGCCGGCGACGTGACCACCGGCGGATTCGATCCCGGCGACGGCGGTTGGACGATCGGCTGCGATCCCGATTTGACGCCCTTGGCCGCATGCCGCTCCTTGGGCACCCGCGCGCCCGGCTTCGCGAACTCCTGCACCGCCGGCTTGTTCGCCGAGTCAGCGTTAGGCGCCTGGGCGAGCGTGCTGT
>DATJET010000114.1:0-32972 GCA_035496295.1 Gemmatimonadaceae bacterium | reverse complement strand
CTGCTCGTGCGCGGCGGCGATCTGCGCGCCGACATGTCGAGTTATCTCGTGGAGCGCATCGAGGACTGCGACAACATCGAGGTGCTCGACCACACGCAGATTCGCGAGATGCAGGGCGGCGATCGTCTCGAGCGCGTGGTGGTCGAGAACACGCGCACCGGCGCGACCCGCACCATCGACACCCCGGCGGTGTTCACCTTCATCGGCGCGGTGCCGCGCACCGAGTGGCTGCCGCGCGAGATCGAAACCGACCGCGATGGCTACGTCCGCACGGGGCGGTCGGCGGGCGATTCGCCTAACTGGGCGAGGTCGCGGCCGCCGTTTCTGCTCGAGACGAGCTGGCCCGGTGTGTTCGCCGCCGGCGATGTCCGGCGTGGCTCGGTGAAACGGGTGGCCTCGGCGGTCGGCGAAGGCTCCATGGCAGTCAAGTTCGTCCACGAATACCTTGCCGAGGTCTCGTCGTGAATGCGGCGCCGTCCGTTAGGCGCGGACGAGCCGCCGGTACTTGATGCGGTGCGGCTGATCGGCGTCGGCTCCCTTCCGGCGCTTCAGGTCCTCGATGTACTCCTGGTAGTTCCCCTCGTGCCACACCACCTCGCTGTTGCCCTCGAAGGCGAGCATGTGGGTGGCGACGCGGTCGAGGAACCACCGGTCGTGCGAGATGACCACCGCGCAGCCGGCGAACTGGACCAGCGCATCCTCGAGCGCGCGGAGCGTGTCCACATCGAGGTCGTTGGTTGGCTCGTCGAGTAGCAGCAGATTGCCTCCGGCCTTGAGCAGCTTCGACAGGTGCAACCGGTTTCGCTCGCCGCCCGACAGATCCTTGACGAGCTTTTGCTGGTCGGGTCCGCGGAAGCCGAAGCTCGAGAGATAGGCGCGCGCGTTGAGCTCGCGGGTCCCCACATCGATCGTGTCGCGGCCTTCGCTTACTTCCTGGTAGACCGTGCGCGCGCCGTCGAGCGTGCGGCCCTGGTCGACGTACGCGATGCGCACGGTGTCGCCCACGGCGAGCGAGCCGGCGTCGGGCTGTTCCTGGCCGACGATCATCCGGAACAACGTGGTCTTGCCCGCTCCGTTAGGCCCGATCACGCCCACGATGCCGCCGCGCGGCAGGCTGAACGACAGCCCGTCGAACAGCAGCGTGTCGCCGAACGCCTTGCGCAGGTCCTTGGCGATCACGACGTCGTTGCCTAACCGAGGCGGCGGCGGGATCACGATCTCGCTCTGCATCACGCGCTCGCCCACGTCGCCCGACGCCAGCTCCTCGAAGCGCGTGATGCGCGCCTTGCTCTTCGCCTGGCGCGCACGGGGCGCCATGCGCACCCATTCGAGCTCGTGCTCGAGCGTCCGCTGGCGCGCGCTCGCCTGCTTTTCTTCCTGCGCGAGGCGCGTCCGCTTCTGGTCGAGCCACGACGAATAGTTCCCTTCCCACGGAATCCCGCGGCCGCGATCGAGCTCCAGAATCCATTTGGCGACGTTGTCCAGGAAATAGCGGTCGTGCGTCACCGCGACCACCGTCCCCGGAAACTCGGCCAAGTGCCGCTCCAGCCACGCGACGCTCTCGGCGTCGAGATGATTGGTCGGCTCGTCCAACAGAAGCAGGTCGGGCTGCTCGAGGAGCACGCGGCACAGTGCCACGCGCCGCCGCTCGCCGCCGGATAGCTTCGAGACATCGGCATCCGCCGGCGGCAGCCGCAGCGCATCCATGGCGATCTCGATCGTGTGGTCGAGACTCCATGCGTCGGTCTGGTCGATGCGCTCCTGCACGCGCGCCTGCTCGTCCAACAATTTCTGCATCGCGTCGTCCGACATCGGCTCGGCGAACTTGGCGGCGATGGCCTCGAACCGCTCGAGCAACGCGCGCGTCTCGCGGACCGCTTCCTCCACGTTGCCCTTCACATCTTTGCCCGGATCGAGCTGCGGCTCCTGCGACAGATACGCGACGCGCGTCCCCGCTGCCGGCCACGCCTCGCCCTGAAAGTCCTGGTCGACACCCGCCATGATCCTGAGCAGTGACGACTTCCCCGCTCCGTTCGCGCCTAACACACCGATCTTGGCGCCCGGATAGAACGACAGCCAGATGCCATCGAGGATGACCCGAGACGGCGGTACCACCCGCTTCAGGTCCTTCATGACGTAGATGAACTGCGCTGGCATGGAAGAATTCGGTTAGGGGACCACGCAACATAAAGGCGAACACAACGCAGACACAGCCGGACGAGGAGGGAGTTTGGAGACCAGCGTCCGTGCTGTGTCAGGCTATGTCCCGCTCTGTCCGCTCTTATAGATTGGCACATCAACCTCTGCTCCCCGTTCCATGTCCCTCGCCGACGAGTTCCTCGCCCTGCACCACGGCACGACGCCGCTCATTCTCCCGAACGCGTGGGACGTCATCAGCGCGCGCCTGGTCGAAGATGCGGGATTCCCCGCGGTTGCGACGACCAGCGCCGGCGTCGCATGGTCGCTTGGGTTTGCGGACGGGGAAGACATCACGCGCGATGAGATGCTCGCCGCGGTCGCGCGCATCACGCGCGCCGTGCGCGTTCCGGTCACTGCCGACCTCGAGGCAGCGTATGGTCCCGGTCCAGAAGATGCGGCCGCTACCGCACGCGGGGCGATCAAGGCCGGCGCCGTCGGCTTCAACTTCGAGGACTCGACCGGCGATCCGAACAATCCGCTGCTCGATGTGCCGCTTCAAGTCGAGCGCATTCGCGCCGCGCGCGCTGCCGCCGACCAGCTCGGGGTCCACCTCGTGATCAACGCGCGCACCGACGTGTTCCTCGACGAGGTCGGTGCGCCCGAAACGAGATTCGATGAGGTCGTGCGTCGTCTGACGGCCTATCGCGACGCCGGCGCCGACTGCCTCTTCGCGCCGGGCACGGCCGACCGCGACACGATCGCGAATCTCGTGCAGGCCCTCGGCGCGCCGCTCAACGTCCTGGCCACGCCCCACACGCCGCCGGTCGCGGAGCTCGCGCGCCTCGGCGTCGCGCGCATCAGCCTCGGCGGCGGCGTCTACCGCACCGCGCTCGGCCTCACGAAGAGACGGTTAGGCGATCTGCTTCAATTCGGGCGGTTCGACGCGATGCTCGACGGCGCGATCACGCACGCCGAGGCGCAGCGTACGCTCGGGGCGCACGAGCGCAGCGCGTGACGCCCCACCGGTTGCGTCGACCATGACCGTGAGCGCAATGTGCGCGGGTCGGGCGACCGGGAACCACGCCGCCGGCCTCTCGGTTTGGCCGCGAGTTCGTGGTATGCTTAGCACAGAGGCGCGCGGCGGCGGCGGCCACCGGCGGTGCATTACCGTAACTTCGAAGGAGCTCGTCATGCGACACAGTCTGGTCGGCTTCGGCCTCCTCCTGCTGATCCCGTTAGGCAGTAGCGGGGCGCAGTCCGGCAACTTCACCTACGCACCCGGGACGCAGCACTATCGGTGGGTCACCGAGGTCCACCGCGAGCAGATCCAGGGCGGCGGCCGGGCGCCGTTCGCGTTCGATGTCACCACGACGCAGCTGGTCACGCTCACGCTCACCGCCAAATCGCGCGACACGCTGCAGCTCGGTATCACGCTCGATTCCATCGCCGTGTCGACGAAATTCGACGCACCGGCACCGGACGTCCGCCGTCTGTTCGGCGACAAGCTCACGGGTCTGATTTCGCCACAGGGCAGGATCTATCGGTTCGATCCGCCGGCGGGCACCACCGATCCCGAGCTCATCGCGCTCTATCGCAATTTTCGCCGATTCCTCGTGTCGTTTCCGGCCAAACCCGTCGCCGCCGGCTCGAGTTGGGCGGACACCGCCACCGAACACTCGAACAACGGCGGGTTCGACGTCACGACGCGCGCGATCAGCCTGACGCGGGTGACCGGCGACACGACGGTGAACGGCAGGCCAGCGTGGCGCGTCGTCCGTCACACCGACATCGTCCAGAGCGGTCAGTCGTCGGCATCGCCGGACAGCGAGAAGACCACACTCTTGGGACAGGGCTCGGTGAACGCGGTTCACGTGCTGAGCCGCGACGGCGTATACCTGGGCTCGCAGTCCACGCAGCGCGTCGACCTGACCGAGAAGAACGCGATCTCGGAGAGCGCCCCGATCACGCAGACGATCAAGACGACCGTGGAGCGGCTGCCGAGCTCACCGTGAGCAAGCCGGTCGGCCGCATCCGCGGGCCGGGCTCAGCGCGTCTTCTCGTACGTACCGACGAGCTGCGCCGTCCCGAGGATGTGCGGCTTCATCGCCTTCTCGAGGTCGGCCTTCGACGGGGAGTGCAGATCGCCCAGCATCGCGCCTAACGCATACAGCTTGAAGAAATAGCGATGCCGGCCGGTGGGCGGGCACGGGCCGCCGTAGCCGGTCCGCTTCCAGTCGTTCTTCCCTTCGCGGGCTCCGTTAGGCAGCTGCGCCGCCGTCGCGCCCTCCGGCAGACCGCGCGCCGCCGCCGGGATGTCGTACAGGACCCAGTGCACCCACGTCATCTTGGGCGCCTTGGGATCCGGTGCATCCGGATCGTCGACGATCAGCGCGAAGGCCTTCGTGCCCGCCGGCGCGCCGGTCCACGCCAGCTGCGGCGCGATGTCGCGGCCCTCGCACGTGTACACCGAAGGAATCGAACCCTGGTCCGCGAACGCCGGTGACGTGATGGAAAACGCCATACGACCGCCCCGTGAATGACCCGCTGCCGCGACGAGCCCCGTCAGGAGTCCCGCAACCACCGCGCCGCGCGCCACGCGTGAAGCCCTGTGCATCGCGTCAGCCTCTGCCGGGATTTCCGTTAGGCTACCGCGCCTAGTGGATCGCGTCCGAAATGATGATTACACCGGGCGAGGCCTGCAGCGACGCTCGGAGCGATCCAACCCCAAACATCGGTCCACTGGACTCAGCGCGTGGCTGGTCCGATCAAATGCTCTGACGCAATTCACTAGCGCGAACGCGGCGTGAGACCGGGCGGCTCGGATCTGCGCGCGGGGAATACCTCCAGCGACGGGTCCAACCCGTGCCGCGGCCGGACGCGCGGATGCGACCTGCCGATCAGCCGCCGATAGAGCAGCAATCCGCCCGCCGCCGCGGCGCCGACCACCGCGGCGCCGGCCACGAGCGTCAAACCGAACGCCAGGAGAACGCCGCCTGCCACCAGGGCGACGACCCCCAACGCCGCGGCTGCGGCGCGGCTCCTAACGTTGATCCGGACGATGCGAGTGTAGAGCATGCTCCTCCACGAGGATTCGCGCCGCGAGACTCATACCGAGAGCATAGAAAGCGCGCCGAGACGTGACAAGTGTCGCGCGCGCGTCGCTACGCTGCCGCGCCCTGTTGGGCCTCCACGACGACGGCCGTGCCGTAGCACAAAACCTCGGTCACCCCGTTCATGACTTCCGTCGCGTCGTACCGCACAGCGATCACGGCGTTGGCACCCACTTCCGATGCGTGCGACAACATGAGCTGGAAGGCCTCTTCGCGCGTTCGCTCGCACAAATCAGTGAGCAGCGAAATGTTGCCGCCCACCAACGTTTGCAATGCCGCGCCAATGTTGCCGACGATCGACCGAGACCGCACGACGATGCCCCGGATGATTCCGAGATTCTGCACCACGCGGTAGCCGTCGAGTGACATCGCGGTGGTGGTCATCTTGTGGAGTAGTGGCACGGGAACTCCGTTCAGGGAAGCGGCGGCTGGCGCCGCCTTGGGGAAGCGCTGACGCTTTGGGAAACGCTGGCGCTTGGGGAAGCGCTACGCTTGGGGGACAAGCGTACGCTGTTGAAAAGACGGTGGGGAAGCAAGGCATCGATCTGCCTTGCGTGCCCACGGCGCTGTCAGGCGCCGCTTCCCCAAGCGGGGCGTTTCCCCATTCCCCAAAGCCGCCCGCGGCGGCTGCTTCCCCGGTTAGTGCGCTCCGTTTCCGTTCGTGCGCGCGCCGAGTCCGTCCACCAGTTCCCTCAGGCGCATCGCACCGCGATGCAGCGTGGCCGCTGTCGCACTCATCTGCTCGCATGCAGCACTCTGCTCTTCACTCGACGCCGTCACCTCTTCGGCCGCCGACGCGTGCGACTCGGCAACACGCGCAATCGCTGCGATGCCCGTGGCCGCCTGTTCCACCGCGCGCAGGTTCTCTTCCGCCGCCACGCCCACGCCCGACGCCGTGGTGCGGGTGCGCTCCGACGCCGACGCAATCACCGACAGCGTGTCGTCCATACCGCGCGCCGCGCGCTCGATCTCGGCGACGTGCGTCACGCCATCCTGCATCGCTTCCGACGTGCGCGCCATGCGCTCGGTGATCGACCGTGTCATTTGCACCACGGTTGCCGACGCCGAACGGGCCTGCTCCGCGAGCTTGCGTACCTCGGCTGCAACGACGGCGAATCCGCGGCCGGCATCGCCAGCGCGCGCGGCCTCGATCGCCGCATTGAGCGCCAACAGATTTGTCTGGTCGGCGATGCCGCGCACTGTATCGGCGAACGTCGTGATGGTCGCGGTCGTGTCGTTCAACGCCTGGACTTCGGTTGCCGCGGCTTCGACGGTCGTCTTGATTTGCAGCAGCAAGTCCAGCGCGCGCTCGAGCTCCGGCCGCTTCGCAGCCGACGACTCAGCGATTTCGTGCGCCAACCCTTTCACGTCGTGCACGCCACCGCGCACGGTGTCCGCGCGCTGGCGAATCACCTGCAGCGCGTTGTCGATGTCTCGCAGCTGCTGTACCTGATTCGACGCGCCCGACGTCACGTCCGACATCGCGGACGCGACCTGGCTCGCGGCATCGGAAATTTGTGTGGACGCCTCAGCCAACTCGGTGGCCGATCCCGCGACCTGCTGCGCCGTTCCCGATGTCACCGACACCACCTTCGACAGCGAGTCGCCGGCGTGATTCATCGCCTCGGCCAGACGCTGGAACTCTTCCGGCATCGGATCCGTCGTGCGCGCGGCCAGATCGCCGCCGCTCAACTGCCGCGCGTGGCCGACGAGCGCCCGCAGGGGGCGATCGATCGACCGCACCGTGCGGATCGTGATCGTCGCGGCGACGCCTAACGCAATGGCCACCACCGCGAGCAGGATGAGCGATCGGCGGTCCGTGTCTTCCCGCAGCTGCGACGAGGCGATCACCAGTTTGTTCGCCTTGAGCCGGCCTAACCGATCGATCTGCCCCAGCAGCGTGTCGACCACGGGACGCGCCGCGGCCGCCTGCGCCTGCGCGACGGGTCCGCGCCCGAGATCGAGCAGCCGATGCGCGAGGTTGTACCGCACCTCGACATCGCTCAATCGCGAGTCGATGTCCGAGATGAGCGCGATTTCATCGGCCGACTGGCGCGGCAGCGCGTTCATCTGACGCTGCACGTCGTGCGCGTCCCAGCTGAACCGGCGGAACGCTTCGCCCGTCGCCGAGTCGTGCGTGGCGAGGTACGCGTTCGCCGCGCCTAACCCGCGCGCGATGTCGGCCGTGAATTCCGCCGCCAGCCGGTTCTCGCGCTGGATGTCCTCGAGCACGCGGTCCACCGTCGTCGCGGTGGCGCTCATCGACGCGCGCGCCAGCACGCCGGCGGTGATCAACAACAGGACCAGCGCGCCGAATCCCAGCAGCAGGCGCGCCCGAATCGTGGTCGTCCGGCGCATCGGTGTGAACGTCGACTCGCTCATTGCGCACTCCCCGCGCCCGGCGTCACGAGCTCGAACGCACCGCGGTGCACGCGCGTCATGCGATACGATGAGGTGAGCGGATCGCCGTCCGCACCGAACCGCAGCACGCCGGTGATGCCATGGTACGCGGTCTCGTCGGTGAGCGACGCGAGGTACGCGCGGATCGCCGCGCGGTTAGGCCCGGCCTCCTGAATCGCCCGCGCCATCATCCGCGCCGCATCGTAGCCCAACGCGGCGTAGGCATCCGGCGTCTCGTGATACCGCGCGCGAAAATCGGCGACGAACCGCTGCACTTCCGGCCGTGGATCTTCCACCGTGAAGGCCGTGCCGACGTACACACCCTCCGACATCGCCGTATCGGTGACGATACCGGTCCACCCGTCGCCGCCCAAAAAGTCGGCTGCGAACTTCTCGCGCTTCGCCTCGTGCAGCACCACGAGCCCGGAGTTCTGCGTGCCGACCACGAACACCACGTCGGGCGATCGCGTCTTGTAGTACGCGATGTATGGCTCGGCGTTCGTGACGCTCGCGGAGATCGGATCGATGCTCACGATCTGCCCGGTGAAACTGCGCCGAAAACTCGAGGCGAGCCCCCGGCCGTACGCGTCGTTCTCGTACAGCACGGCCGCGCGCTTGCGTCCCATGCTCTCGGCGAAGTGAGCGATCGTGATGCCGTTGCTCGAGTCGCTCGAGATCACGCGGAACACCCACGGCGACATGCCGGTGAGCTCGGGCGTCGTCGCCGACGTCGCGATCGCCGGGAGCCGTCCGGCGTCGTACACTTTCGCTGCCGCTACCATCGCACCCGACGTCACGTGTCCCACCACTCCGACGATGGCCTGATTCGCGGCGAAGTCTTGCGCGATGCCCGCTGCCTTTGCGCCGTCCGCCCCGTCATCGCGTTCGTCAAGCTCCAGATGCTTCCCGCGCACACCGCCGGAGTCGTTCACCTCGGCGATAGCCATCTCGATGCCTTTCTTGTTCATGTCACCGAACGGCTGGGCGAACGGGCCGGCGACGCCGAGGTGTATGGTGGGAGGGCCGGCCGAGCAAGCACCGGCGATCACGCACAGCAGACAGGCAATGAGTGGACGCGCGCTCACGGCGATTTTGGGAAGGCGTTGCAGGGTGACCAACAGTGCCCCTGACTGCTCGCGCCGCAGGCGTTGCCCGCAGCATGAGAGGATTTTCACGGAGATCGATGTCGGTGGCGCAGGAGCGTACAATCTCGGGACGAAGCGCTGACCGACGTGTAACAGAGCGCTCCACTGCGCACCGCTCTCCGGCAGACCAGACAAAAAGGGCCCCGTTGCCGCCCGTTCTTCCGCCGAATGCTACGCCAGCAGAGCGCCGGCGAGTCGTCCCTGCTCTTCGTTCATCTCGCTCGCCGCGATCAGCACGCTGCCCCCAAGCGCGACGTCTCCGCCTGCAGGCTCGCCCAAGTCGCCGTCGTGGTACGCCTGCTCGCCGTGCTGCGAGGCGTCGATGCCCGCGATCTCATCCGCGAGCGCAATGCGCAACGATCCGAACGCGCGCAGCACTCCCAGAATCGATGCGGTGCCGGCGCCGGCAATCAGTATGGCTGCGACCACCGCGATCGCCTGGACACCGAGTTGGGCAGGGTGTCCAGCCAAGAGACCATCGGCCCCCGACGGGTTCACCGCCCTGGTCGCGAAAACGCCGGTGAGCAGCGCACCGGTGATGCCGGCCACGCCATGACACGCGAACACATCGAGGGCGTCGTCGATTTTCGTGCGCGCCCGGAACTGCATGGCCGCGTAGCTCGCACCCGCGCCGATCGCGCCGATCGCGATGGCCGCGAGCGGCGTCACGTAGCCGGCGGCGGGAGTAATGGCGACGAGGCCGACCACTGCGCCGGTGGCCGCGCCGACAGCGGTCGAGCGATCGGTGCGCACGTGATCGATGAGCATCCACACGGTGAGCGCTGCCGCCGCGGCGGTGTTCGTGGTGACGAACGCATTAGCCGCGACTCCCGACGCGGAGAGCGCCGAGCCAGCGTTGAATCCGAACCATCCGAACCACAGCAACCCGGCGCCGAGGAGGGTGAGCGGGACATTGTGCGGCACGAGCGACGCGCGACCGAGATCCCGCCGCTTGCCCAACATCGCGGCCGCGACCAGCGCCGACGTGCCCGCGCTCACGTGGACCACCGTGCCGCCCGCGAAATCGAGCGCGCCTAACGAGCGGAGCCAGCCGCCGTCGCCCCACACCCAGTGCGCGAGCGGATCGTACACCAGCGTCGTCCATGCGATGGCGAACGCGAGATACACGGGGAATCGCATGCGTTCGACCACCGCACCCGAGATGAGTGCGACGGTGATGGCGGCGAACATTGCCTGGAAGGCGGCGAACGCGAGGTGCGGGACGCCAGCCGCGTAGGCGGCGTTCGCGTCCGCGCCGACGTGGGCGAAGCCGACCCACGCAAGGCCGCCGATCCACGGCGCGCTCGGCGCGAAGGCCAGCGAGTAGCCGCACAGCACCCACTGTACGCCCACCACGCCTAACGCGGCGATGGTCATCATGTGGGTGTTGAGGGAGCTGGATCGCCGGACGAGGCCGCCGTAGAACAGGGCGAGCCCCGGCAGCATCACCATCACGAGCGCGGTCGACGTCAACAGCCAAGCCGTATCGCCCGCATCGACAGGCGGCGCGATCATGACACAGCCGCCAGTGTGCCCTTTGCCTTGCGCTGAACTTCATCCGCTGTGACCGGCGTAAGCGCCGCGTTGTCGCGCTCGCCGGTTCGAATCCGCACGACGCGATCGAGCGGCTGCACGAAGATCTTGCCGTCGCCGACCTGGCCGGTGCGGGCAGCCGACGTGATCGCATCGATGGTCGGCTCGACGAAGGGTTCGGAGCACGCCATCTCCAGCTTGACCTTGTCGCGGAACTCGAGGACGAGGGCCGAGCCGCGGTAGTGCTCCACCACCTCGCGTTCTCCGCCGTGTCCGCTCACTCGGCTTATGGTGATGCCGGTAACCCCGGCGCGAAACAGCGCTTCCTTGACGGCGGCGAGCCGTTCCGGGCGGATGATGCAGGTGATGAGCTTCATGGTGGGGCCTGCTGCGTGGGATGGGAAACACGATCACGCTCCCAGAGTTCAGGAGCGCAGCTCCATCCGCAAACTAGGCTCGGCGCCGCAGTGGTGTCAACCGATTTCTGCACTTCTTGCAGAAAGCACAGTACGGAACACGGTATGCCGCCTACCATGATACCGCTTTTATGCCGTTCGTGTGTGCGGGAAATGCGCCGTTTATCGCACGACTGAGCTAAACTAGGAATGGCCGGCGTATGAGGATGCGCTTTCCGCGGCCGGCCGACTCGCGCCCGCGAGTGCTCCGCTCACCGGCTGCAGCGCGGTCGAGCGGAGGCGCATCGCCGCCCGGCGCGCCAGACCCGTCATGTCGCGTCCTGTCACGGTGAAGAGCTGCACGACGCGCCCCGACGACGCCTCGCGCACGCTCACGTCGAGCAGGTAGAGCGTGTCGCCGTGAACCAGGCCGCCGTCCACTATCCAGAATGCGCCGAGCCGGTCGCCGAGCGTGCGCGTCGCGTCGTCCGAGGCGGCCATCGCCCCGCCTTCGGCGTTGAGCACCTGCTCGGGCGGGACGACAGTCACCTGCCCCGAGTCGGCCAGATCCGCGGCCACGAGCTGTGCGATCGCGGCGCCGATCCAGGCGCTCGACGCGTCGGCGCCCAGCACCCGCACGGGCGCCACCGCCACGGCCGGCTCTCCGTTAGGCAATGGTGCCGGCCGGCCGTGGCCGCCCGGCGCCGCCAACAGCAGCGTGATCCCGATGCTCCCGGCGACCGTGACCCAGCGCGACGCTCTGCCTAACCGTGCCGGCGATGCCGGAGCCGCGTGCGGCGCGTCGGTGGCGCCCGCTGCGGCAGTCTCGAACGGGGCTGCGGCCGCCGCCTGTGCCACACCCGCCGCCGGCGCCGCCCGAAGGCACGCCGCGATATCCGTGGCTAACGCGGACACCCGCTGGTCCGGTGCCAGCGCGTATTCGTCGCGCAAGCGGCGGACGAGTCGGTCGTACGCCACGAGTGCGCGGGCATATGCGTCGCGCGTGAGCGGCGCCTTGAGCGCGTTGAGCCGGTAGAGCGCCGCGTCCACTGACAGCGGCGCAATACCGAGCCAGCGCGCGGCGAGCGTCGCGCACTCGTCCCATTCGCGAGAGCGGGCGAGGCGGAAACAGCGGCCGTCGCAGGCGCTGAGAAACAGGCGCTCGAGACGGTCGCGTTCGCGCGACACCCACTGCTCGAACGTGTACGAGCGGGGCACGCTCACCCCGTCCATGAATGGGCCCCCATACAATTCCACCACCCGCGCCGTGTCGCGCGCGGCCGCTGCCGCGGCCGCGTCGAGCGCGTCGACGGTGAGTTTGCAGTGCGGGGCGATCCACACGTCGGTCTGGCGCGAGGCGATCGCGTCGCGACCGAGCACCCGCCGCAGGTGCGAGAGGGCATCGCTCAGGGAATGCCGAGCGCGCTCCTCGTCCTGGTCACCCCAGAACATCTCGGCCAACACCGCTCGCGAGAGCGGCCGGCCGGCGGTCGCCAGAACGGCCAGGAGAGCCAGTTTTCGCCGCCGCGTGGAGAGTGACGCGTCCTCCGACCCGTCGGAGGCTATCAACGCCAGCTGGCCGAGCGTGATGAGCCGAAAGGTTTCGTCTCTCAAGGTGTTGAGATTGTTGAAGACCACGTGACGACCGGGAACTACCGTAGGATCCGACGAGAGAACGAAGGTGTGTCTGCCGGCGATAGGCTGAGACCCTTCCGGTGAAACGTCTGGTTCGCCGTGATTTTCTCGCTTTGTCGGACCGAAACCGCGTCGTCGCTCAAGATCCGAAGCGAGCTGTGCCGTTTGGCCAAGCGAGCAGGGCAGTGCACGGTCCTCCGCGCTAGCGGGCGCGCGTGCTTGTTCCTCCGGCGAGTGGTATCTTCGAGACCGCCGGGGCACGATTGCGCGGTGTCGGTTCGTCGGTCGATGGAACTTCATGCGGAGTCGAGAGCCATGCGTCACATCACGGGAGTACTCCTCCTGGTCTGCACCGCGATCGCGGGCGCAAGCCAGCCTGCTCTCAGCCAGAGCATTTTCAGCAAGTTAGGCAGTAAGGCGAAGCAGGTCGCCAACGACAAGGCCAATCAGGCCATGGACAGCGCGGTGAGCAAAGCGGCCCAGGCGGTTGTCTGCGCGATCACCGACGTCGCGTGCATCAACAAAGCGAAGGCGAGCGGGAAGCCCATCAAGGTGACTGACGCGAGTGGGAAGCCGGTGTCGAGCGCCGACTCGGCGGCGGCGATCAGCGCCGCGGCGGCGCAGGCGGCGGCCGCGGCTCAGCCGGCGCTGGACAGCGCGGGCGGCGCGGGGCCGGCCGGAGCCGCGGCCCCGGAGCCTAACACAGTGTTAGTCAACTACGACTTCGTGCCGGGCGACCGCGTACTCTTTGCCGAGGATTTCGCCGGCGACAACATCGGCGACTTCCCGAAGCGCCTCGACCTCGTGTCCGGCAATTTCGAGGTCGCCGAATCGAACGGCGCGCGTTTCCTGCGCGCGACGGGCCTTGGCCAGGTCAAAGTTCCGCTCCCCGAGACGATGCCGCAGCGCTTCACGCTGGAATTCGACTTCGACGGCGACCGCGCGCACGGATGGGTCAATTCCATACAGTTTGTGGATCCGGCGAGCGTGCCCGTCCCCCAGTCCAAGATCGAGTTTCGACCCGATGGCGGTGGTGTCGCGGGGCCTGTGCCGTCAGAGGCGCGCCTCGATCCCAATGCGATCCAGCACCCGACGCACGTGGCCGTCATGGCGGACGGGGCCTACGTGAAAGCGTACCTGAACGGGGTGCGCGTGGCTAACGTCCCCAAGGCCGAACTCGGCCGCGCAAAAGGCGTCTGGATTTTGGTGAACGGTGATCAGACAGATCCCGCATCCATCAGCAACATCCGCGTCGCCGAGGGCGGCAAGCCGCTCTACGATGCGCTGGCGGCCTCGGGGCACGTCGCCACGCACGGCATCTTGTTCGACGTCGGCTCCGACCACATCCGAGCGGAAAGCGCGCCGACGCTCAAGAGCATCGCCGACATGCTGACGGCGCATGCGGACCTCAAGCTGATGATCGAGGGCCACACCGACAACGTGGGCAGCGCGCAGAGCAACCAGGCGCTGTCCGAGCGGCGGGCGGCGGCAGTGAAGCAGTATCTCGTGACGATGGCGCACGTCGAGGCGGCGCGCCTGTCGACGAAGGGCTACGGCGCGTCGAAGCCGATCGCGCCGAATACCACGGCGGAAGGACGCCAGGAGAACCGGCGGGTCGAGCTGGTAAAGATGTAGTTGGGGTAGCGGGGTCCCGGCGGCGTGCGCCGGGCAGCATCTTGGAACGGCTGGCTTGGCGCGGTCCCGCCGCGCTAAGCCCTTGGCCGGACGCCCCTTGGGCGTTGGACCGGCCCAGTTGGACGCGCGCCGTGTCCACAGAAACGCGCAGAAACTACACTCTTACAGTCGCGCTCGGCTCCATCAGGGTGGAATTGCGACGAAACGCGGTGTAATTTGTGCAGGCAGAGCAGAGTTCGCGGTGCAGCAGTCGCCGGCGGAATTCTTTGCTCGAAGGACAATCGCCACCTGCCAACCCGGTCACACGATGCCATCAACCACCACTCGCAAGGCGGTCCTCAGGGACATCACGGACCGCCCGGCGCCCGATCTCGCGCGCACGAACGGCAGCGCGCCTCCGACGCATCCACCCACATCCGAATACTTCGGCATCAACACGTTCGGCGTTAGGCAGATGCGCGCGAAGCTCCCGCGCGACGTGTACGCCAAGCTGCTGTCCTCGATCCGCCACGGGAAGAAGCTCGACCAGGACATCGCGCCGACCGTCGCCCAGGTCATCAAGGAATGGGCGATCTCGCGCGGCGTCACCCACTTCACGCACTGGTTCCAGCCGCAGACCGGCCTAACGGCAGAAAAGCACGACGCCTTCCTGTCCTTCGATGACGACCGCCAGCCCATGGAGTCGTTCACGGGCGAGCAGCTCATTCAGAGTGAGCCGGATGCCTCGAGCTTCCCGTCGGGCGGACTCCGCGCCACGTGGGAGGCACGCGGCTACACCGCGTGGAACCCCGCGAGCCCGATCTTCATCGTCGAATCGGGAAACACGCGCACGCTCTGCATTCCGTCCGTCTTCATCGGCTACAACGGCGAGGCGCTCGACGAGATGACGCCGCTGCTCCGCAGCTCCGACGTCCTGTCGCAGAAGGCCATGGCGCTGCTCGAGCTGTTAGGCGACCGCGGCGTGTATCGCGTGTACACCACGCTCGGACCCGAACAGGAATACTTTCTCATCGACCGCGCCCATTTCGCGCTGCGGCCCGACTTCGTGATGGCCGGCCGCACCTTGTTAGGCGCGCCGCCGCCGCGCGGGCAGCAGCTCGAGGACCACTACTTCGGCGGCATTCCCGAGCGCGTGCAGGCGTGCATCGCCGAAGTGGAGCACGAGTTGTACAAGTTGGGCGTGCCGATCGTGACCCGGCACAACGAAGTGGCGCCGAGCCAGTTCGAGATGGCGCCGGTGTTCGAGGAGACGGACGTCGCGGTCGACCACAACCAGCTGGTCATGGCGACGCTGCGCAAGGTCGCGCTGCGTCACGGACTGCAGGCCGTGCTGCACGAGAAGCCGTTCGCCGGCATCAACGGCTCGGGCAAGCACTGCAACTGGTCGATGGCGATCGCGTCGGACAACGAGCTGGACGGTGTGAACCTGCTCAAGCCCGGCAAGACGCCGCACCAGAACCTGCGCTTCCTCATCTTCCTCGCCGCGGTCCTCAAGGCGGTGCACAAGCACGCCGCCGTCCTGCGCGCCGGCGTCGCGACGTCGGGCAATGAGCATCGGTTAGGCGCCAACGAAGCGCCGCCCGCGATCATCTCGGTGTTCATGGGCGACATGCTGACGCGCGTGATCGAGGACATCGCCGCCGGCAAGACCTCGTCCAACGCCGAGCAGGCCATGATCAAGTTGGGCGTGGCGAAGCTGCCGGAGATTCAAAAGGACAACACGGATCGCAACCGCACGTCGCCGTTCGCGTTCACGGGCGCCAAGTTCGAGTTCCGCGCCGTCGGCGGATCGCAAACCATCGCGTTCCCGGTGATGGTGCTCAACGCGACGGTCGCCGAATCGATCGGCGAGTTGACGGAGCAGCTCAAGACGGCGCTCGAGAGCACGAAGTCGGCGGACGACGCCGTGCTCAAAGTGGTGCGCAAGGCGTTCAAGGAGACGGCCGACGTGCGCTTCGAGGGCAACAACTACTCGGACGATTGGGTGAAGGAAGCCACGAAGCGCCGGCTGCCGAACCTGCGGCGCACACCCGAAGCCCTCGAGGAGCTCATCACGAAGCCGGCCCGCGCGCTGTTCGAGCGGTTAGGCATCTTGACTCGCGAGGAGCTCGAGTCGCGGTTCCACGTGCACATGGAGCGCTACACGAAGGACATGCTGATCGAGCTGCACACCGTTCGGCAAATGGTGGACACGATGGTGCTGCCGGCGGCGTACGGCTACCACGGCGCCTTGATCGACACCGCCGCCAAAGCGAAGGAGCTCGGCCTAACGGTCATTCCGGAGCTGGAGACGGCGAAAGAGGTCGGCACCGTGGCGCAGCAGATCCAGAAACGGCGCTCGGCGCTGGCCAAGGTGATCGATCAGGCGGACCGGCTCCACGACGACCCGCTGACACAGGCCAAGCTGCTCACGTCCGAAGGCGCCGACCGCATGGCCGAGTTGCGCGCGAGCTGCGACGCGATGGAGCTGCTCGTGCCGGACGACCATTGGCCGCTGCCGAAGTACCGGGAGATGTTGTTCCCGGTCTGACGCGACGCGCGCTTGGCGTTAGACCGGCACGCGGGGGTGACGCACCAAGCGTCGCCCCCGCGTTGCATCGGCGCCCCGATCGGGCTCAACCAGGCATGGCAATGAAGATACTCGTGGTTGGCGGCACGCGATTCATCGGCCCGCGCCTCGTCCAGCGCCTCGCTGCGTTAGGACACCGCGTCGCGGTCTTTCATCGCGGAGAACACCGCTGCGCGCTGCCAGCCTCCGTCCGGGACATCGTGGACCGGCGGGGCGCGACGCCGGTGGTCGAGTATCCGAACGAGGTTCTGGCGATTCACCCGGACGTCGTCATTCACATGATGGCAATGGGCGAACACGATGCGGCCGCGGCGCGAGATGCGTTTGCCGGCGTCGCACGCCGAATCGTGATGGTGAGCAGCGGCGACGTGTACCGCGCATACGGATGCTTTCACCAAACGGAGCCAGGCCCGCTCGAGCCGACACCGTTGAAGGAAACTGCTGCACTGCGGACGATTCTCTTTCCGTATCGGAAGCCGGACACACCTCGGGAGCAGATCGAGTACTTCTACGAGAAGATTCTCGCCGAGCGCGAGATCGCTGCGAACCCTGCGCTGCCGGCGACGATTCTGCGACTGCCCAAGGTGTACGGCGCAGACGACAACGCCGATCTCGCAACCGTGTATGGCTTTCGAACGCATCCGGCGTGGCGGTGGACACACGGTCACGTCGACAACGTTGCACACGCCATCGAACTAGCGGCGACGCATGACAACGCTAGCGGCATTTTCAACGTTGGTGAGGAACACACACCCACCATCGCCGAGCGACTTGCCTACCTCCCGGCCCGAGAGGACGCACCGCTGTTCCCTGGAGACGGCCGCTTCGAGCAGAACGTCGACTACGACACGAGCCGCATCCGCCGCGAGCTGGGATTCGAGGAAGTGGTTTCCGAGCGCGAGGGCATGGCGATGGTCGTGCGACAGTTCCTCGAGAAACACGTGCGTTAGCACGTTCCTGCCGCCCGGACACGGCCCGCGGTCGACGGCGGTAGTGATCGACACGTGCTGCTCTGCGATGCGCGAGGTCACACGCTCTCGTGGCGCGGATTGCGGAAAGTGCCACTCGGGCTGTTAACAAACACAAGACCTGACCAACCATTGGCGCCCGTACTCCCCTCCGCGTCGACCGATCACTTTCGTTATCCGTGGTTTCACTGTTGTTCTCCTTTTAGGCCGTTCCGTTTTCCTCCTGTTTCCCCTGGGCGCGCGACTCTCACCGGGCGAAGACGCTAAGCTTTGACACCCCTACCGCGGCCATCTCCTGCCATCCCAAACTCAGAGGCGGTCTACTAGCCGACCGCCGGCCTGAAAACGCGGCAGTCCCGGCGGTCGCGTCCGGGAACAATCGGTCCATCGCGAAACCTTGTCGATGAGTGGTACCTTCCGACACGGTGATCCACGCGACAGCCCAACCAGCGAGCGTCCTATGACCTCTGCAGTGACGAACCTCCGCATCCTCGTGCGGCTCTGCGGCCTCATACTCATCATCCTCGGCATCATCTTCTGGACCGGACATGCGCTCGGTCTCATTTCCGTGCACATGGTGGTCGGTCTGCTGTTCGCCGTCGTGCTTTGGGTGCTCGCGTTCCTTGGCGCGAAAGCGCACGTCGGCGCGGGTTTTGTGACGCTCGTTGCGGTGTGGGCTCTCATCATGGTGGTCTTCGGCGCGGTGCAGGCGCGCTTGATGCCGGGTAGTGCGCATTGGGTGATCCAGGTACTGCACCTGCTCATCGGCATAGCTGCACTCGGCATGGGCGACCAACTCGGCACGCGATTGTCGCGCGCGGCTTACCAGGCGAGGTAACACGCGCCGTTCGTGGATGCGAGCGGAGGAGGGAACTTGGGCGGTGGCTCGTCCTAGAAAATAGGAGGTAGGGATCGTCGACCTTCTGCCCGCCACCAGGCCCTGTTTGTGATTCGCGCCCGCATCGCCTCCGGCACTGTCTTCGTGGTCGCGCTGGCGGGTTGCTCACACCCCGGCGCGCCGATCGCGCCACCGCCTGTCCCGATGCCCGCGTCGCTCGATGTCGCGGTGACCGACGCGCCGGATTCCATAGCCGGGTGGCTGAGTGATCTCGGAGCGTATCAACTGTCGGCGCGCTCGGGTGACACGGTGCACCTGGAGCCGGTGGTCGACGGCGCAGGGCCCGCGTTGGTGTTGCATCGCGTTCCGGCGCGAGATGCGCGAGATGCGCTCGACGCAGGCGTGGACGTGTTGCTCACGGCTGATCCCGACGCCATCGCGTACGCGACAACGCGCGCGGATCTCACGTCGGTGCCGACTGCGTGGAATCGCGCGTACCTGTTGCTGGTGCGCGCAGACCAGTCGAGCGATAGCGAACCGGCACCGGCGCGCGACACCGCGCGGGCAGAGCTCGCGACAGGCGCGGTCCGCGTGGAGGCGCGTCCCGTGAGCGCGTGGAGCGACTACCCATGCCCCAGCCCTGCGGGCGCATCGACGGCGACGGACGGGATCGCTGCCGCGGCGCGCCCACGCATCGTGTATTCGCGCACGGACGACGTCGCCCGCTCGGTCGCGGCCCGTTTGGTTGCGATAGGCTCCTCGCGCCGGGAACTGCTGGCCGCGTTCTCCGCGGCGCTCGTGAACACGGGCGATTCGTTGCGCGCGGAAGGCGTCGACCCGGGTGATGTCGCGCGCGAAGTCGCACGCGGCAGCGCCGTCGCCGCGGTTGTTGCCGTTCCGCTCCCGGGGTGCGGCGTTCAAGACGTGCCGGGAATGGATCCGGCACGGACGCGCATCATCCCGTTGATCCAGACGCGCGAGCGCCTCATCGCCCGGCGCAGCCTAACGGGCCGGGTGCTCGCCGCGCTGGCTCAGGCGATCAGCGATTCCGCGCAGGCGGGGCCGTGACGTTTCGCACGCGCCTCATGATTGCGTTCGCCGTGGTGGCGCTGGCGCCGCTGGTGGTGATCGCCGCCGGCGTGCGTCGTGAGATGGACCAGCGCCTCACCGCGCAGGACGACCGCCGCGCGGCCGCGCTCGCGGCGGTTGCGTCGGCGGATCTGTCGCGTCGCGGGACATCGATCGGCGAGCGCCTCGCATCGCTGGCCGACGCGCTGAGCGACGACAACCGCTTCCGCCTCGCAGCCACGCAGGCCGACGCGGCGCAGCGCGCCTACGTGCTCGACCTCGCCGGCCGGGAAATGCGCCTAACGGGACTCTCGATGCTGCAGATCCAGGACGCGAGCGGCCGGATCCTGAGCTCCGGGCACTTCCGCAACGAATACGACCGGCTCGAGCCGGATCTTCCGGCATTGCTCGCCTCCACGCACCGTGCGGCGCTGGTGCAGGCGCGCACAGCCGACGGACCGATGCTCGTCCTCGCACGCGTGGACTCCGTTAGGCTGGGCGGCCGCGTCTTCACGATCGTGGGCGGCGACGTCGTCGATTCGGCCTCCCTCGCGCGGCTCGCCCCGGGTGGCGACTTTTCGATCGCCCTGACCTGGCCCGGCGGCGACGGCATCGCCGCGGCCGCCATACCGGCGAACCAGCATACCGACGTCGTATCGCGCACCAGCGTTCCGTACATCGGTGCCGCCGCCGGTAGCGCGCGGAGCGTCCAGTCCGCGACGTTCACGCTCTCGCGCTCGACCGCTGCGCTCGACGCGCTCCGGCAAAGCGTGGACATCTGGTTCGTCGCCGCGATCGCGGTGACGGCGACGGTCGCGCTCGCGGCGTCGACGTGGCTGGCCGCGCGCGTGAGCCGCCCCCTGCGCGCGCTCGCCGAGCAGACGTCGCGCGTCGATCTCGACCGGCTGGACGTCGAGTTCGGCACCGGGCGCGATGACGAGATCGGCGCGCTGTCTCGTCTGTTAGGCGCCATGACGCACCGGCTCCGCGCGAGCGCCGCCCGCGAGCGGGACGCGGAGCGCCGCGCGGCGGTGGGCGACCTGGCGCGACAGGTGAATCACGACGTGAAGAACGGGTTGGCGCCGATCAGGCACGTGTTGCGTCACCTGGCGCGGGTCGAACGCGACGAGCCTGCCCGCTTGCCGGCCGTGTTCGCCGAGCGGCGGCCGACGCTCGATGCGAGTGTCGAGTATCTGGACACGCTGGCACGCAACTATGCCCGGCTCTCGCCACGTCTGGATGTCTCGCCGTGCGATGCGAATGCGATCGCACGCACTGTTGCCGCGGGCGCGTCGCTGCCGCGCTCGGCGGCGCTCGTGCTCGAGCTGGCCGTGGATCTGCCGCCGATCCGCGCGGACGCGCTCGTGCTGCGGCGCATCCTCGAGAATCTGGTGACTAACGCATGCGATGCGCTCGATGGTCGCGGTGGCACGGTCACGATCGGGACCGCGCGCGCAGACGGCGGCACCCAGCTCACCGTGAGCGATACCGGAAGCGGCATGACGCGCGACCAGTTGAACCGTGCCTTCGACGACTTTTACACGACCAAGTCAGGCGGCACCGGTCTCGGTCTCTCGATCGTGCGCCGACTCGTGGCGGATCTGGGCGGCGCGCTCCGCGTCGACACGGAACCCGGCGCCGGCACGCGCGTGTCGGTGACGATACCGCCTAACGAAAACCAGCCGCCGCCCGAGCGGCCGCCCGAGCCTCGATGACCACGATCCTGTTGTGCGACGACAACGCGCCGCTGGCCGAGCAGTACGCGTACGATCTGCGACGGCTCGGCGACTACGAGGTGCTCACCGCGGCGTCGGGCGCACAGGCACTGGAGACGATGGCGTCGGACACGATCGATTGTCTCGTGCTCGACCTCGAGATGCCGGGCATGGACGGATTCGGCGTCTTGCGAGCGCTGCACGAGCGCGGAATCGACACGCCCGTCATCGTGTACACGGGCACCGGCAACTACGATCGCTGCGTCCAGGCGATCAAGGCGGGCGCGTACGCGTTCATCGACAAGGCAGAACCGGTCGAGCGCGTGGTTCGCGAGATCGAGAACGCGATCGAGCGACGGCGCATTCTCGACGAGGTCGCGGTACTGCGGCGCTACGCCGACGACGAGAGCGCACTGTTAGGCGCGAGCCCGGCCATGCGCGCGCTCAAGGACGCCATTGCGCGCGTCGCCCCGGTGCCGAGCGCCGTGCTCATCACTGGAGAGAGCGGATCGGGCAAGGAGCTGGTCGCGCGCGACGTACACCGTCTGAGCGCCGGCGCGCGCGAGCCGTTCGTGGCGGTCAATTGCGCAGCGCTGCCCGAGCAGCTCATCGAGAGCGAGCTGTTCGGGCACGAGCGCGGCGCGTTCACCGGCGCAGCCACGTCGCGCAAAGGCGCGTTCGAGTCGGCCGGCCGCGGCACGCTGTTCCTGGACGAGATCGGCGAGCTCCCGGCGCCGGCACAGGCCAAGCTCCTGCGCGTGCTCGAGGAGCGCGCGGTGACACGGTTAGGCAGCAGCCGGCCGGTGCCGGTGCCCGCGCGCGTGATCGCGGCCACCAACCGTGATCTGGACGTCGAGGCGCGCGAGGGCCGATTTCGCCGCGACCTGCTCTTCCGCGTCAACGTCCACACGCTGCGCGTCCCGCCGCTGCGCGACCGGTTGTCCGATGTGCCCGAGCTCGTCGCCCACCTCGTGTCGCGCACGTGCGAGCGCTTCGGTCTGCGCATCAAGCGCGTGTCGCCCGAGGCGCTCGATATCCTGATGGCGTACGACTGGCGGCTCAACAACGTGCGCGAACTGCGCAACGCGGTGGAGCGCATGATCATCGCCGCCGATGGTGACGTGATCGGTGCCGAGCACGTGCCGTCGGAAGTGCGGGAGGACGGCGCGGCGCATCAGCCTAACGCCGGCGACGCACGCACCTTCGTCCAGCGCAAAGCGGAAGCCGAGCGACAGATCATCGTGTCGGCGCTGGAGCGGCACGATTGGCACATCACGCGCACGGCGCAGGATCTCGGGCTCGCCGACCACGCAAGCCTGCTCAAGATCATGCGCCGGCACCGCATCGCGCGTGACTAACGTTTGAGCGTCGGCCGGTCCACCAGTCCCGACGCCCCGGTCGTCGCCGCGACCGATTCGCCGACCTGACGGGTGAGATCTTCCGTTAGGCGACGCAGTCTCTCCCGGTGCGCGCCCGCGGAGCGGACCAGCGCCGTTCGCGCAATGCCGAAGATTCCCGCGAACACCGCCAGGCCGGCTCCGACCCCCAGCACGGGATGGTGGGGCAGTATGAACAGGAGCGCTCCCCCTCCGGCGTACACGCTCGCGAGTGTCAGAGCAATCCGCCGCCGGCGGATCGATGTGCCGAGGTTTTCCACTGCCCGGACGGTCGTCTTCCCGTGGCGCGACTGCACCGAAACGTGGGCCATACGGCTTGCATCCATCGAGGACCAGGTGAGCGAGCGCTCGGTCGCATTCACAGCACCCGCGTGCTCCATCCGCCGCCGAATCGTGTCCACCAAGGTGTCGAAGTCACGCTCCGGCATCTCGCCGCGCACGACTGCCTCGAACTCCAGACTCGGCGGAGTTCCGAACACGCGCGACGCCTTCTGACTCAAGTCGGTGACCAACGCGGTGGCGGCCGAGGGGGTTTCGCCTGACCTAACGAGACCGTGCTCCACCATCGCGTGCTCGACGTACTGCTCCGGTATGCCGGCCTCCACGGCCGCCTCGCGCACCGATGCGAGGTCGTAGCCCGATGTTCGACTGGCGCCCGCTGTCCCATCGCGAGTCATTGGCACAGGCACCGGGCGCGGCTCGAGGCCGGTCTTCGCCTGGAGTTCCGCGGCGCGATGCCAGATCGCCTTCGCCTCATCTTCTGAGATGTGCGCCGGCGCGTCGGGAACGACCGCCGCGCGCGCAGCATCGCGCGCGACCTCGCCCTCGCACCGCTCGAGTGTGTCGGCCAGCTCCGCGCCCGACTGGAAGCGTGCGGCAGGATCCTTTGCCAAGCAGCGGTCAATGATCTCGGCTAGCGCTCGCGGCGCGCTCGGCACGACCGTTAGGACGGCAGGTGCCGGCTTGGTCACTTGCGCCACGAGGACTGCCGATGCGAGCGCGGCCTCGAACGGAAAGCGGCCGGTAAGCGCGAGGTAGCCTACGACACCGAGCGAATACAGGTCGCTGCGGCCGTCGAGCGCGTCGCCGCTTACCTGCTCGGGACTCATGTAGTACACCGTACCGAGCACCTGTCCGGTCGCCGTCAGCGGCGCCGCCTCTGCCAGCCGCGCGATGCCGAAGTCGGTGACCATTGCGCTCCCGGTCGCTCGACCGATGAGAATGTTCTCGGCCTTTACGTCGCGATGGATCACCCCGTGTGTGTGCGCATAGTCGAGGGCTCGCGCCACGTCATGCATCTCGCGCAACACCACGCGAGGATCCAATCGGTGCGCAGCGCGGACCTGGTCGGCCACCGAATCCCCGTCCACATAACCCATTGCAAAGAACACGTGGCCGTCGATTTCGTCGGCTCGGTAGATCGGCACGATGTTCGGATGCGAGAGCGCAGCCGCCGTCCGCGCCTCGCGCAGAAACCGCTCGCGAATGTTCGGGTCGTTGGAGAGATGTGGCGGCAACGTCTTGATTGCCACCGGACGGTCGAGCTTGAGATCGCGCGCGAGGTACACGACGCCCATGCCGCCATGGCCGATTTCCCGTTCCAGGGCGTACTGACCCTGCAGCACGCGGGCAAACGTATCGAAGTCGGGTGTCGGCATCCTCGGCGCGTTCGGAGGACGTGCACGTGCGGTATGGAGGCGCAACGGAGTACGGCGGAAAGATGTCCGGCGACGCGCCGTGCCGCGAGGGCGATCAACACGGCCCTGTGTCCGGCCGGACACGACGCGATCATGGTTTACGTGTCCGTCGGAACACGACAGGCGCCGCTGGCCGATGCCCGCGAATGCCTAACTGAATGCGCCGGGCCAAGTTCGGTGCGCACGTAACCCGAGCGCCCGGGCCCGGCCGCTCGCTTGCCATTCCGTGGGCCCGGAGACGTCAACCCGGTCCGGCGCCACGCGCCGATTCACCCACGGAGGTTTGCCATGCTTCGCCCACGGATCCACCCTGTCTTTGCCGCCGTTACCGCTCTTGCCATCGCCGCTTGCGGCGGCTCGAAGGACCACACCACCGCCGGGCGGCCGGTAGCGAGCGCCGCCCCCACGCCGGTCGCGGCGACGACGCCCGAGACCACGACGGCGCCGGCTGTCCCGCCTAACGTGTCGTACGAGACGGCCGACTCCGCGTTCCGCGCCCGCCAGTACGCCACGGCCACCGACATGTTCGATGCCTACACCAAGCGGCGCCCCAAGAACTCGTGGGGCTTCTACATGCTCGGCCTGTCGGCGTGGAAGAGCGCACAACTCGATCGCGCCGACTCCGGATTCGAGTCGGCGATCGCGCTCGACGCGAAGAACGTGAAGAGCTTCGTCAACCTGAGCCGCGTGCTGCTCGATCAGGATCGGCTCGATGACGCACGCGAGCGCATCGGTCACGCGCTGGCGCTCGATTCCGGCAACGCCGAATCGTGGCGCGTGCTCGGCCGCGTCGAGGGCAAGGCCGGCCACCTCGACGATGCGTTAAGCGCGTATCACACCGCGCTGTCGATCGACGCGCAGGACGCGTGGTCGATGAACAACATGGGGTTGCTGCTGCTGAGCGCCGGACGCGACGACGAGGCGCTTGGCCCGTTGGCTCGCGCGGTGCAGCTGCATGACAGCGTGCCGTCGTTTCAGAACAATCTCGGCTTGGCGCTGGAACGCACCGGGCATATCGCGCTCGCCGGCCAGGCGTACCAGGCGGCGCTGGCGATCGACTCGACGTACGACAAGGCGAAGGTGAGCCTGGCGCGTCTTCAAGGACACAGCGACCAGCCCGGACTCGATTCGGTGACCGTCGCGTCGTTGGGCGACGCGTTCGCAAGCGAGATCGAAGGGTGGCGCGCGTCGCGCAAGGTTGCGGTCACCACGCCCCCCGATTCGACCAAGCGGTGAGAGCGGGCAAAGCCGGACAGAGCCGGGCAAAGCCGGATATAGGGCTTCCGGTCTTGTCCGGCCTTGTCCGGCCTCGTCCGTCTTCAATACTTCTCGAGGTAGTTCTCGAGCTCCCAGGCGCTCACTTGCGTGATGTACTCGCGCCATTCCTGTCGCTTGGCGTCGAGGAAATGCTCGGTGATGTGGCTGCCTAACGCCTCGCCGATCACCTTGTCCTTCTCGAGCTCGTCGCACGCCTCGTTCAGATCGTGCGGCAGATCATCGATGCGCAGGCGCCGCTTCTCGCGGAACGACATCTCCCAGATGTTGACGTCCACCGGCTCGCGGTAGTCCGCGGCCGTCTCGATGCCATCGAGTCCAGCGGCGAGCATCACGGTCAACGCGAGATACGGGTTCGCGGACGGATCGGGCATCCGCAGCTCCACCCGCGTGCCCGAGCCGCGCCGGTCGGGGATCCGGATGAGCGGCGATCGATTGCGCATCGACCACGCCACGTTCACCGGCGCTTCGTAGCCCGGCACGAGCCGCTTGTACGAATTGACTAACGGATTGGTGATCGCGCAGAAGCCGCGTGCGTGCTTGAGCAGTCCGCCAATGTAGTGCAGCGCGGCGGCGCTCAGCTCCCACTGCGCCTGCTTGTCCCAGAATGCGTTTTCAGAGCCCTTGAACAGCGACTGGTGCGTGTGCATTCCGCTGCCGTTCTGTCCGAAGATCGGCTTCGGCATGAACGACGCAACCAGTCCCACCTGATGCGCCACGTATTTCACGACGAACCGGAACGTCGCGATGTTGTCCGCCGTCGTGAGCGCGTCGGCATAGCGAAAGTCGATCTCGTGCTGTCCGTGCGCGACCTCGTGGTGCGCCGCTTCCACCTCGAACCCCATCTGCTCCAGCAGGTCGACGATCATCCGTCGCGCATCTTCGCCCAGATCCACGGGCGCCAGATCGAAGTAGCCGCCCACATCGTGCGTCTCCGTCGTGGGTCCACCCACCGACGGCTGCTTGAACATGAAGAACTCGGCTTCCATGCCGGCGTTCATCGCGTAGCCCATCGTGCGCGCGCGCTCGATCTGCTGCTTGAGCACCCCGCGCGGATCGCCGGCGAACGGCGTTCCGTTAGGCAGCGTGATGTCGCAGATGAGCCGTGCGACACGATTGTGCTCGTCGCCCCAGGGAAAGACGCGAAACGTGCTCAGATCCGGCGCGAGCAGCATGTCCGACTCTTCGATGCGCACAAAGCCCTCGATCGACGAGCCGTCGAACATGATGTTCGCGTCGAGCGCCTTCTCGAATTGCGATGCGGGCACCTCGACGTTCTTGTTCACGCCGAGAATGTCGGTGAACTGGAGACGGAGAAATCGCACTTCGTGCGCTCGCGTCAGCTCCAGGATGTCCTTCTTGGTGGCGCCTGCCGTGTCGGGAACGAGAGATCGATTCTTCGAGGGCACGTCGCGTCCTTTGTCGTGGAATGGGCGAGCCGCTCCCAAGAGCGCGCTACGCAGCCATGAATGTCGGCGGAGCCTTAGGGCTGGTGCAAGCCTCGGCCGTTCGGCGGACGCGGAAGCCAAGCGCGCAGTGCCGTCGTGCCACGGGCGCGGCTACATTCCGGTCGAACCATTGATTCGATGTATCGATGCCGCCCACTCAAACAACCGCTCCAACAACCTGTCCGAGCTGTGCCGCGCCTGCGACCGGCCGATTCTGCGCCAACTGTGGCGCGCCGCTCGCCGGGGCGTTGTGCACGTCGTGTCGAGCGCCACTCACACCCGGCGCCAGATTCTGTCACCGCTGCGGGACCGAGGCTGGGGTTCAGAGCACCGCGCCGGCCAAGCCACCGACGGAACACGGCGGTTTCAACGCCGCTCTGCCGTGGGCGGTTGCGGGAATTGCACTCCTGGCGTTGATCGCGCTCGTCGCGGGCCAGCATTTCGGCAAACCGCCAACGGCCACCGCCGCGACGCCCGAGGCCTCGTCGCTTCCGCCCGACGACGGCAGCGCCGTTCAACCAGTGCGCGGGCCCGACATCTCGTCGCTGTCACCGCGCGAGCGTGCCGACCGCCTCTACGACCGCATCATGCGGCTCGACTCCGAGGGCAAAAAAGACAGCGCCGCTTTCTTCGCCCAAATGGGCATCTCCGCCTACATGATGCTGCCGAGCCAGGACGCCGACTCGCGGTACGACATGGGACGGATCGCGGAAGTGGCCGGTGCGGCGCCGGTGGCGCAAGCACAAGCCGATACGATTCTCGCGCAGGACTCCACGCATTTGCTCGGGCTCATCCTGTCGATCTCGACCGCGCGCGACGCGGGCGACAGCGCGACTGCCCAACGGATGCAGCGGCGTCTCGTCGCGGCGCAGGCGTCGGAGCTGGCCAAGAAGCGCCCCGAATATCAGCGACATCAAACCGAGATCGCCGCCGCCGTCGACCAGGCAAAGAAAGCAGTGCGCTGAGCTCGTCGCGCACGCGACACCATTTCACAGACTCGCATCCATACCATGCCTGTCCGCACCATTCGCGTTGCCCACAGCCCTGATTCCGACGACGCATTCATGTTCTACGCGCTCGCCGCGGGCAAGATCGACACCGGCGACGTCCGCTACGTGCACGAGCTGCAGGACATCGAAACGCTCAACCAGCGCGCGCTCCGTGCAGAGCTCGAGGTGACCGCGGTTTCGATTCACGCGTACGCGCACATCGCCGACCGGTACGCGCTGCTTCCGCACGGCGCGTCGATGGGTGATCGCTATGGTCCACGGCTCGTGGCCCGCACGCCGCTCGAGCGGAAGGACGTGCGCGGTTTGCGCATCGCGATCCCGGGTCCGCTCACCAGCGCGTATCTCGCGCTGCGCCTGTACGAGAAAGAGTTCGAGCCCGTGTTCACGCGCTTCGACGAGATCGAGGACGAGGTTGTCGAGGGGACGGTGGACGCGGGGCTCCTCATCCACGAGGGGCAGCTCACGTTCGGCGATCGCGGACTGCACCTCGTGGTCGACCTCGGCGAATGGTGGTATGGCGAGACCGGCCTGCCCCTTCCGTTAGGCGGCAACGTCGTGCGCAAGGACCTGGGCCCCGCGCTCACCCAGCGCATCTCGCGCGACCTGCGGGCGAGCATCGCGTACGGGCTCGCGCATCGGGCCGGTGCGCTCGACCACGCGATGCAGTATGCGCGCGGCCTGGACCGCGCGCGCGCGGACACGTTCGTCGGCATGTACGTGAACGACTGGACGCTCGACTACGGCGAGGCCGGCCGGCGCGCCGTGCATGAGCTGTTGTCCCGCGGCGTGCGCGCCGGTGTCATCGATCGCGAAGTGGCGGTGGAGTTCGTGGACGAGTGAGAGTTCGCTAATCCGCCGCCGGGGTTGCTCGCGTTCGCGACGGATCGTCTCCCACCGAGCATCCCCGCTGTTATCGTTCGAGTCGTGACAGGCTCCGTTGCACGTGGCGGCCTCCCGCTCCGACTCACGCGTCCACCCGTTGCTGATGCCTAACTTCGCAGCGAACCCGGACCAGGTCGCGTCCGCCAGCCACGGGCGGCAGGCGTGATGCGGCTCGCCTCGCCGTATCCGCCGCTCGACAACGGCGTCGATGCGGCATTGGACGGCGCCGATGCGTCCGGCATCGCGAAGCGTCTGCTCGTCGTCGACGACGAAGACTCCATTCGCAACGCGCTCACGCGGTTTCTGAGCACGCGCGGATTCGAGGTCGAGAACGCGTCGTCCGGCGCGGCGGCATTGCGAATACTCGGCCGCGAGCGATTCACGCTCATGCTGTGCGACGTTCGCATGCCGGGGATGACCGGCCTCGATGTACTGCACAAAGCGCTCGCCGACGATCCCGATCTCGCGGTGGTGATGCTCACGGCGGTGAACGACGCGGTGACGGCCACCGAAGCGTTGTCGGGCGGCGCGTTCGACTATTTGGTTAAACCGGTTGAACTCCATCAGCTCGAGGGCGCACTCGAACGTGCGCTGCACAAGCGCACACTCGTGCGGGAGCAGCGGCGTGTCGAACAGTTGATCCGCGACGAAGTCGCGAGCCGCACCAAAGAGCTCGAGCACGAACAAGCGGCGCTGCGATCGCTAACGGTGAGCGTGGCCGAAACGCTCATCAACGCGATGGAAGCCAAGAGCATCTATCTGCGCGGACACTCGCAGCGCGTCGCGGAGCTCGCAGCGTCAATTGCCGACGGTCTGTCGCTCGACGCCGACACGGTCGAGGCCGTTCGCATGGCGGGCCACCTGCACGACGTCGGGAAGATCGGTATTCGCGAGGAAGTCCTGAACAAACCCGGGAAGCTCACGCCCGAGGAATTCGCGCACGTCAAAGACCACGTGCGAATCGGCATGGAAATCCTCGCTCCGCTGCAGCATCTGGGTGTCGTGCTCGACTACATCCACGATCACCACGAGCACGTGGACGGCAGCGGATATCCACGCGGACTCCCGGGTACCGAGATTTCGCTTGGCGGCCGAATACTGTGCGCGGCCGACACCTTCGACGCGCTCACGTCGCGTCGCGCCTACCGCGACCCTATGTCGCCGCGCGAGACGGTCGAGTACCTGGCGAGCAGCGTCGGGCAACTCCTGGACGGGACGGTGTACGACGTGCTGCGGCGTATCGTCCTGCGCCGGAAAACCCTCGTCTTCATAGACGATACGCCTGCCTGAGGCAGGCTCCCAAGCAGACCCAACAATAGCGCCAAGGCTCCCGGTTGGTACCAACACGGGAGTACCGCTATACGTAGTTTGTGTGTGAATCCTTCGTTCTTCGTCGCCCGGCAGCGCGCGCGAGCCTGCGCCGCCGCTGTCGGCGCGTGTTTCGTTGTCGCCGCTTGCGTGCATACTCCGTCGGTCGACGGCGTGGCGGGCGCCTCACCGTCATCGGCGCAGACGTGGACACCGCCGGAGCACATGAAGCGCGACACGACCAGCAGCCACGGGAAGGTCGAAATCCCGTCGGATATCGAGCAGCGTCTGCAAACGCTGACGCTCGCGGACATCGTCGACCTCGCGCTTCGAAACAATCCAGCCACGCAAATCTCGTGGGCTAACGCACGCGCGGCCGCGGCAACGTACGGATCCCAGCGCGGCAATTACCTGCCGACGATCGACGCCGACGTCACAGGCACGACGCTCAAGACCGTGGCCACGCAAGGCCGAGCCGCGGTCCAGCAGAAAACGCTCGAGCCGAGCGTCTCGATTTCGTACTTGGTGTTCGATTTCGGCGGCCGCTCGGGAAGTGTCGAGTCGGCCAAGCAAGCGCTCTTCGCGGCAGACTGGACGCACAACCTGACCATCCAGGACGTGGTGCTGCAGGCCGAAACCGCATACTTCAATTACATGGCGGCGAAGGCGCTCGTCACCGCACAGGAAAGCACCCTCAAGGACGCGCAGGCAAACCTCGAAGCGGCGCAGGAGCGGCACAAGGTGGGACTCGCCACCATTGCCGATGAGCTCCAAGCCAAGACCGCGGTGTCGCAAGCGGAGCTCAATCTGGAAACGACGCAAGGCCAGCTGGCCACCACGCGCGGCACGCTCGCGCTCGCGTTAGGCTTGCCGGCCAACACGCCGTACGACCTGCAACCGCCTAACGTACCGGCTACGGTGCCGGTGATCGCCGACAGCGTCGACACACTGATCGCGGTGGCGCTGCGCGACCGGCCGGACCTCGCCGCCTCACAGGCCGACTACGAGCAGGCCAAGGCCAACATCAGCGTCGTCCGCGCGACGCGGCTGCCGTCGCTCATGCTCAATGGGACCGGCGCCCGCACGTACTCCAAAGCGCTCTCGAACGGCGCCGACAGCTACACCCTGTCGCTCGGCCTCAGCATTCCGATTTTCGCCGGATTCAGCCGCGCCTACAACCAACTCGCCGCCGAAGCGGAACGCGACGCGGCCGGCGCGCGACTGGACCAGACGCGGCAGCAAGTGATCTTCGACGTGTTCAGCTCGTATCAAACGCTGCAAACCTCGACGAAGCGCGTGAGCTCGGCCGATGACCTCCTGGCGAGCGCCCAACAATCGGAAGACGTCGCGCTCGGCCGCTACAAGCAAGGCGTTGGAAGCGTCCTCGACTTGCTCACGGCACAGGCCGCGTTAGCCAGCGCGCGAGCGCAGCAGGTTCAAGCACGATGGACGTGGGAAACATCGTTGGTGCAGCTGGCGCACGACGCAGGTATTCTCGACGTGCACGGCGGTAGCCCGATCCACCTCACGCCTGACACCACACAATCGAAGCCCCCACAATGATCGATATGGCAGTCGTGCGCGGACCTCGGCACTCGATGGCGACGGCGCGGACATTGATGTCCGTCGCCGGCGCCCTGATGCTGCTGGTCGCGTGCAAGGATCCGAAGAAGACGAAATCACCGGCGGTACCGGTGGCCGTCGCGCACGTCGAAACGCGCGATGTGCCGTACGAAATCGACGCGACCGGCACCATCGAGCCCATGCAAACGGTCTCCGTGTCGGCGCAAGTCGGCGGCATCCTCACGCACATCGACTTCAAGGAAGGCGATGACGTGAAGCAGGGACAGGTGCTGTTCCAGATCGATCCCCGGCCGTTCGAAGCAGTATTGCAGCAGGCGCGCGCCGGACTCGCGAAGGACAGCGCCCAACTTACGACGGCTTTACAAGACGAGCAGCGGTTCGCCCAGCTGGTGCAGAAGGACTACGTGACGCAGCAGCAATACGATCAGGCGAAGGCGAATGCGTTGTCGGGCAAGGCGACGGTCAACGCCGATGAAGCACAGGTCGAGGCGGCGAGGCTCAATCTCGAGTACGCCACGATTCGCTCGCCCATTGCTGGCCGCGCCGGCGCCATCCTGCTCAAGCAAGGCAACCTCGTGCACGCGGCCGGTACACCGCTCGTCGTGATCAATCAGATTCGCCCGATCATGGCGCGCTTCGCGGTGTCGGCGGTACACCTTCCCCGCATCAGGCAATACCAGAGCGATACGCTGACTGTCGTTGCTCAACCGGCGAGCGGACTCGGCGCTCCCAGCCATGGAACGTTGTCGTTCCTCGACAATGCGGTCGACACGACCACGGGAACGATCATGATGAAGGCGAGATTTGCCAACACTGACGCCGTGCTCTGGCCGGGCGAGTTCGTGAACGTGGCACTCGAGCTGTACCTCGAGAAAGGCGCCGTCGTCGTCCCCACGACGGCTGTCGTGCAAAGCCAGTCCGGCACGTCGGTCTTTACCGTGAACGCGAGCGGCATCGCCGAGCAGCAGCCGGTCCAGGTCGAGCGCACGGCGGGAGACATGTCGATCATCGAGAAAGGGCTCACCCCGGGCCAAACAGTGGTGACGGACGGACAGCTCCGCATTACCGACGGCACGAAGGTGCAAATCCAAGGCGCGACTAACGGCGATCAGCCGAGGCCCTGATGAATATCGCGGGAATCTGGATTCGGCGGCCCGTCATGACGACGCTCGTCATGATGGGCATTCTGATCTTCGGGATCGTGGCATATCGCCAGCTCGC
>DATJET010000113.1:0-46358 GCA_035496295.1 Gemmatimonadaceae bacterium | reverse complement strand
TCGTCGCGCAGCGCGATGGCAGGGTTGACGCGCGCGGCGCGAATAGCCGGCGCCGCGCTCGCGGCCAACGCAACGACGACCAAAATCGCCGGTGCGAACGCGAGCGTTACCGGGTCGGTGACCCTGACACCGAACAAAAACGGCACCATGAATCGGTTCGCCAAGGCCGCGGTGGCGAGCCCAATGGCAGCGCCACCGGCCACTCCTTTCGACCGTCGAAATGAGTACCGCCCCGGCGCGCGAGTGTCAAGGGTGACGGGACCGAGACGATCAGTGGCTCCGGCCTGGCGTCCGCCACCCCGTCCGTACAACATCCATCACGGACGAGCCACGCGATAGCAGGAAAAGGTCGATGCCTAACGGAGCGACGGTGACCACACCCGCCCGGCGCCTCGCCGCGCTGTACGATATCCACGGGAATCTTCCGGCACTCGACGCGGCAATGGCCGCAGCAGAGGCTGCGCGCGTGGACTGCTTCGTCATCGGCGGCGATGTTGCGCTCGGCCCGATGCCGCGCGAAGTGCTCGACCGGCTTGCGCAGCTCGGGTCACGCGCGCGCTACGTGCGGGGAAACTGCGATCGCTTGATGGTCGATGCCTTCGACGGCCGGCCGATCACCTCGGTTCCACCGTCCGTCCGCGACACGATTGTCTGGGCCGCCGCGCAGCTCGATCGGCCGCAGCGCGATTTCCTCGCCGCGCTCCCTACCACGATCACCATCGACGTCGATGTACTTGGCGCGGTGCTCTTCTGTCATGCGACGCCGCGGAACGACGAGGAGATCTTCACGGTGCGGACGCCCGATGACCGGATTCGGCCAATGTTCGCGCCCGGGGGTGTGTCGATCGTCGTGTGCGGCCACACGCACATGCAGTTTCATCGGCGGCTCGATGCCATACAGATCGTGAATGCCGGCAGCGTCGGCATGCCGTTCGGCGCGACCGGTGCGCACTGGCTCCGCCTGGGCCCCGCCATCGAGCTCGAGCGAACGGAGTACGACTTGCAGCGCGCTGCTGCGCGCCTGACCGGCACGTCATACCCGCACGCGGCCGAATTCGCGGCGCGCTATGTGCTGCATCCACCATCGGAGGCGGAGATGCTCGCCGCGTTCGAGGCTGCCTAACGATGCACAGACGGATGGACACATGTACGACATCGTTCCCATCGGCCAGGTTCGATCACCCCTCGTCGACCGCGCGCACGCGCCGATGCAAGGCAACGAGGGCGCGCCCGAGGCGCGTCTCGTGTTCGATCCGCGCTACAACGATGCACTGCGCGATCTCCGCGTCGGCGATGAAATCCTGGTGCTCACGTGGCTGCACCAGAGCGATCGCTCGGTTCTGCGCGTCCATCCGCGCGACGACATGGCCGCGCCGCTGCGCGGCGTATTCAGCACGCGATCGCCGGATCGGCCTAACCCGATCGGCATGCACCGCGTCCGGATCGTCGCCGTCAATGGCCCGCTCGAGTTCACCGTGGCGGACCTCGAGGCGATCGACGGCACGCCGATCATCGACGTGAAGCCGGTGCTCGACCGCATGCGAGAGCACTGAACCCGCTCGGATGCAACGAGGCCCGCGCTGATGAACGCGGGCCTCGTCTCGCCTAACGATCCACCGGCCGCCGTCTCAGAATGCCGCCAGTTCCCTGTACGCGCGCACGAAATCGTCCGTCTGCGGCAGGATCGCATCCTCGAGCGACGGCGCATAGCCGACAAACGTGTCCATCGACGCGACGCGCTTGACCGGCGCGTCCAGCCACGCGAAGCACTCGTCCGCGATCGCCGCCGCGATCTCCGCGCCGTAGCCCCACGAGAGCGAATCCTCGTACGCCACGATCACGCGCGACGTCTTGCGCACCGAATCCATGACGGTCTCGCGATCCCACGGCGAGAGCGTGCGCAAATCGATCACCTCGACGTCGATCCCATCGTCGGCGACCTGATTCGCCGCCACGAGCGCGCGCTGCACCGTCGCGCCGTACGTCACCAGGGTGATGCCGGCGCCTTCGCGCAGGATCTTCGCCTTACCGAACGGAATCATGAAGTTCGGTCCGGGATTGCGACCCTTGTTGTACGTCTGACGATAGAGGTGCTTGTGCTCGAGGAAAATCACGGGGTCGTCGCAGCGGATCGCCGTCCGCAAGAGACCGTTCGCATCGAGTGCCGTGGACGGACACACCACGCGCAATCCAGGACAGTGTGTGAACAACGACGCGCCCGTCTGCGAGTGGTAGATGGCGCCGCGGATGTACCCGCCGTACGTCGCGCGCACCACGGCGGGCGCGCTGAACTCGTTGTTCGAGCGCCACCGCATGGTCGCGAGCTCGTTGCGCAGCTGCATGTACGCCGGCCAGATGTAGTCGAAGAATTGGATCTCGACCACCGGCTTGAACCCGCGTACCGCCAGGCCCACCGCGCGACCGACGATGTTCGCTTCGGCTAACGGAGAGTTGTAGACGCGGTCGCCGCCGAACTCCTTCTGCAGCCCCCACGTCACTTTGAACACGCCGCCCTTGCCCTTCACCTTGCCCAGATACTGCGCGCGCGACACGTCGGCCACGTCCTCGCCGAACACGAGGATCTTCCCGTCGCGGTGCATTTCGTCCTTCATGCACGCGTTGAGCAGGTCGACCATCGTCGTCGGCTCGCCCGTGAACTTGGGGTCGTCCTCCGTGTCGAACTGCTCGCTCGTGGGATCCACGTCGGGCGAGTACACGCCGTAGAGCACCGTGTCGGCGGCCGGTTGCGGTTGCTCGAGCGCATCATCCGTGGCCGCGAGAATTTCCGCGTCCACCTCGGCCTTGAGCGCCTCGAGCTCCTGCTCCGTGACGTGTCCTTCGGCCACCAGCCACTTGGGGAGTGTGACTAACGGATCGCGCGCCGCATCGACGTCGCGCTCCTCGGGCGGCCGGTACATCGTCTCCTGGTCGGACAGCGAGTGCGAGTACGGCCGGATCACGTGTGCGTGCACGAGCGCGGGGCCGCGTCGTGCCCGCGCATACGCCACCGCTTTGCTCATCGCCGCATAGCTGGCCGTCAGGTCGCAGCCGTCCACTTCTTCGACGAGAAGACCCGGCATCGACGCGACCAGCTTCGAGATGCTGCCGCCGGCCGTGTTCACTTCCACCGGCACCGAGATGGCGTAGCCGTTGTCCTCGATCACATAAACAACAGGGAGACCGAGATTGCACGCCGTGTTGAGGGATTCCCAGAACTCGCCCTCGCTGGTCGTGCCATCGCCCGCGGACACGTAGGTCACTTCATCGGACTCGAAGCCCTCGGTAATCGAGAGCAACGACGCGCGCAGGGAGGCCTCCGCGCACCCGGTGGAGTGGAGGAACTGCGTGCCTGTGGGCGACGACGACGACACGATGTTGAGGCGCTTGCTGCCCCAGTGACTGGGCATCTGGCGACCACCCGAGTTCGGGTCCCGCGCCGCGCCCACGGCTTCGTACAGCATCTCGGCCGGCGTCATGCCTAACTGGAGGCACAAGGCCCGGTCACGGTAGTAGGGGAAGAACCAATCGTGTCCGGCGCGCAGCGTCATACCCGCAGCCGTCAGGATTGCTTCGTGGCCCGCGCCGGAGATCTGAAAGAAGATCTTGTTCTGTCCTTTGAGCTGGATTTCCTTGTCGTCCAGCCGCCGCGACAGATACATCGTCCGATATGCCGCCACAAGCTGCTCGCGGTTGAGCGCCGCACCGGCGCGGCGCTCGGCACGTGTCTGAGTAGCCATGAGTCCCCGTTTGGAGTGGAGCTAGCACCTCAAAATACCATTTGCAGCCGGCATTGTGCACCCGATTCGGGTGTTCGACGTACTGTCCTCGACCAAGCCGGAGTTCGCGGCCTGGCGGCCCCTCTGCCGGACGCGTCAGGCCCGGATGGCGGCACCTTTTGCCCCGGATCGCGCGCCCTTTTTGCGGGTGTGCGATGGGCTCGCTACCTTCGCGCTATGGTTGTTCCCCACGTGACCGACCAGATCTCGCCGGCCATCGAAGCGGTATTGATGCGGTTCGCGGCAATGGTGCGCCGCGTCGGCATCCGGCATGGGTTGTCGGAGAGCGACGTGGACGAGGTGTTTCAAGAGGTTCGCATTCGCCTGTGGCGTGCGCGCGCGGAGGGCTCGAGCCGTGCGTTGGACGCGATTCCGGCGGGCCCGGCGCGCGGTGAGCAGATTTCGTCTGTGGGTTCGTCTTACCTGTACCGGACTGCGGTATCAGCGGCGCTCGACGTCTTACGGCGCCACCGCCGTCCGCGTGAGGACGCGTTGGAGGACGTTGGGCAGGAGCCTGCCGCGCCGTCGCGTCGCGAGCCCGAGCAATCGCTCGAGTCGTCCGAGCTGGCGCAGCAGGTGGCGCGCGTGATCGACACGATCACGCCGTCACGCCGGCCGGTGGTCCGCATGTATCTGGCCGGCTACACGCGCGAGGAGATCGCGGCGCTCTTGGGGTGGTCGGAGGCCAAGACGCGGAATCTGCTCTATCGCGGGCTCGCCGATCTGCGCGAGCGCCTAACGGAGCAGGGGATCGGACCGGAGGCGGTCGCATGACGGATGCACGGCTGCAGGACCTGTATCGGGAGGCGTTGGCGGCGCGCGGCGCGCGGCCCGGCGCAGCGTGTCCGGAGCCGGAGGCGCTGCAGGCGCTCGTCGAACGGCAGGGGCCGGAGGAGGAGCGGCTGGCTACGCTCGACCACGCAGTGTCGTGCCCGTCGTGCAGCCGCGAGCTCGAGCTGCTGCGGGCGCTGCGCGCGGCCGCGCCCTCCGTGCGTCGCCCGCGGGTCGCGAGCCCGTGGCTCGTGGCTGCATCGACCATCGTGGCGGTGGCTGCGGCTACGATCGCGATTCGATCCATGTCGACGCCGGCGAACGTGATGCGCGGACCGTCCGCGGGAGGCGTTGTGTTGATTGCGCCGTCGCCGCGCGCGTCGCTGCTCACGTGGCACGCGGTGCCGCGCGCCGTGTCGTACGTCGTCGAGGTGATGGACGCACAGGGCGCGGTGCTCGCCGCCGACACCACCGCCGACACGTCGTTCGCCCTGCCGGCGAGCGTGCGCGCGCGGCCCGTGCCGAACGAGCAGTGGTGGGTGCGCGCGCGGTTGTCGGACGGCGCCGAGCTGCGGTCGCCGATCCAGCGCGTCGCGCCGCGCTGAGCGCCTAACGCAGCAGCCGCGGGCCGCGCGTGTCGGCGGCCGAGAGCTGCGGCGCCGGCACCGCCGCCCCGCCGATCAGCGACATGAGCTCGGCCAACAATGCGCGGTGCCGGCGCTCGCGCCGCTTCGCGGTCACCGAATAGATCGTTCGCGCAATCCCGTACGTCGCGGCCAGCCACCCGATGAGCGCGAATCCGATCGCTCCATTGCCGAGGAGTTTTTGCGCGAGCGCCACCGCGCCCGCGGAGCCGCCGCCACCCAAGCCGCCGCCAACCCCGCCGAAGATGCCGCCGATGAGCGGGCCGAGTCGCTCACCGATGGTGACGGTGGTGCGCCCGTCGCGCGAGGAAATCGTGATGGTGACGCGTCGCTCGTTGCCCGTCGAGCTCCAGGAAAGCGTGCGCGCAAACACGCTCATGTGACCCGCATCGCCCATCGCACGGCGGATGGACCGCAGCAACACCTCGAATTCGGCGTCGGCGATCTCGCCGTCGACCGTCGCCTCGATGTGAAGCCGTGTCGGGCCGCCGATGAGCGCTCGCACGAACGGGTTGCACGCGGCCGGGTCGAGGATTGGATCTGCCGCAGGCGTTTCCGTTAGGCTCGCAGCGGCCGCGACGCGGGCCGGCAGCGGGCCCGCGAAGCCCAACTCTCTCACCGCCCGCTCCACGTACGGCTCCGAAATACCCGCCTCGACCGCGGCATCGCGCACGTGGTCGATCCGGTAGCCCTGCGTGCGCGACCGTGCGGCTTCGATCTGCTCGAGTGGTGAGACAGCCGGCGCCTCGCTGGTGAGCGCCTGGAGCTCGGCCGCTCGCTGCCACACCGCCATCGCTTCGCGCTCGGACAGCACGTCACGCGGTGCCGCAGGGGCGCGCTGCACGCTCGCGTCGGAGCGTGCGTCGTCGAAGGCGCGCGCGAGCGAGTCTCCGTCGGGGAACCGATCCGCGGGGTCGCGCATGAGACACCGGTCGATCGTGCGCCCGACCGCGTCCGGAATCTGGGGCGCGACATCCTGCAATCGCGGGGCGAGTTTCGTGACGTGCGCGACCAGCACCGCGGATGCCGTTGCCCCATCGAACGGGTACTGCCCCGACAGGGCTAGAAAGCCGACGACGCCTAACGAATAGAGATCGCTGCGCCCGTCGAGCGCGTCGCTCGAAACTTGCTCGGGGCTCATGAAGTACACGGTGCCCAGCACCTGGCCGGTCGCGGTGAGCGGCGACGCCTCGGCCAGCCGTGCGATTCCGAAATCGGTGACCATGGCCCGGCCCGACGCCGAGTCGATGAGGATGTTCTCGGGCTTGATGTCGCGGTGCACGACGCCGTGCGCGTGGGCGTACGCGAGCGCGCGCGACACATCGGCGAGCAAGGGCACGACCTCGGCCGGCGCGAGCGGCCCCCGCGTGCGCAGGCGCTCGGCGAGCGACTCACCCTGCACCAATCCCATCACGAAGAACACGTACCCGCCTAACTCATCGGCGCGATGGATGGGCACGATGTTCGGGTGGGCCAAGCGGGCGGCCGTCCGCGCCTCGCGCAGGAACCGCTCGCGCACATCCTCGACGCCGGCCAGGTTCGGCGGCAGCACTTTCAGCGCGACCAGCCGGTCGAGCCTGATGTCGCGCGCGCGGTACACCACGCCCATGCCACCGCGTCCGATCTCGCACTCGACCACGTAGTCTTCGCCTAACGCGGCGGCGATGGCCGCCAGCTCGCCCGCGTGCGGGTCGGTTCCGGAGACTATCGCCACCAGGTCCAGCCGAAGAGGCCGCGCGCCTGTCGGAGCGGAACGCGGACGGTCGGATCGCCGACGAGCCGGAACGCGGCCCACTCCCGCGGTGGCGCGCCATCCTTCATCGCGTCGAGCGCGGCGTCGCGGAGCGCATCGGCGCTCGTGCGGCCGTCCGCCAGCGCCGTGTAGAACGCGACGATCATCGGGATCGTGCGCTCGTCGTCCACCGGCCACTCGGTGGCGAGGACCGCGCGCGCGCCCGCCTGCAGCAGCGGAGCCGTCAGGCCGCGCACGCCCTCGCCGCCTAACACAGCGCCGCCGGCCGTGTGACACGCCGACAACACCACCAGGTCGGCGTTCAATTGGAGCGCGGCGAGGTCGCCGTCGCTCACGAAGCCATCCGAGCCCGCGCCGGGCGACAGGGCGAGGCCCGCGTGCGCGATGCCGTTGTCATCGGTCACGGCGTGGGTCGCGAAATGGATGACGCGGTACGACGCGAGCGGTGTGCGCTCGAGGAACGCCGCGCTCGCATCGTCGCGCAGGCGGATCACCGCTTCGGACGCGAAGCGCGCGACGGCGCGCACTTCGCGCGCCGTACCGGGGAGCCGCGGCAGCCACGCTTCGTCAGGCGTGGCGGCGCGCAGCGCGAGCGGACCGCCGTCGTCTTCGCCGGCGAAGCGCGGGTCGCCGAACGCGAGGAGGCGCGCCGGACCCGTCGGAGCGGGCCGCTGCCAGAGCATCACCGACACGGCCGCCGACGGCACGGTGGTAATCGCGAAGCGCTCGATCGCCCACCGGCCGTCGCCCAGCACGAGCGCCTGGAACGGCACCGACCACAGCGCGTCGTCGGGCACCACGACCAGGTTGGAGATGCCGGCCGGCAAGTCGGCGAGCACCGGTTGCAGGAGGGTGCTGCCTAACTGAGTGGCCAGGCCGCTCACGCTGCCGCCGCTCTCGATCAGCGCCTCGAAGCGCGCCGCCAGATCGCGCACCGAGTCGAGCGGCGCCAGCACGTGCGCGCGCACGGTGCGCCTTGTGAGCACGAATACCGTGGTCGGCTGTCCCGCCCGGCCGGCGACGTATTCCAGCAGCGCGGTGCGGTCGTCCGGGATCGCGTGCTGCACGTCGGCTGCGGTGACCGGTGCCGTGCGCGCGACGGGATCCACCGCATCGCCGTCCGCCACGCGCAACCCGGCTGCCCGCGACAACCGGTCGCGCAGGTCGCGCGCGCGGCGGCGCTCGGCGAGCGCGAACGCCTGCTCCACGCGACCCGAGCGCGCGATGCCCGCGATGAGCATCGCGATGGCCGGCGGCCGCCCGCCGAACGCGTCGCGCACCTGAAAGGCCAGCTGTTTGAGCTGCTGGTCGCCGAGTGTCCGGCGCCACGCGTCCAGCTGCGCGCTCGCTTCGCCTAACCGTTGCTCCGCCGCGAGCGTGTCGCCCTGCCGCAGAAGCGCCTCGGCGGTCATGGCCTGCGACAGGTACTGCCGCACGTGCTGCGACGAGTCGAGCGTTGCGAGGTCGCCGAGAAAGCGGCGCTGCGCTTCGCGCAGATTGCCCTGGCGCAGCGCGAGCACGCCGTACGAGAAGTCCTGTTCTTCCGTCCACCCGGTGCCCCCGCTGCGCCGGAACGCCGCGCGCTGCGCCTCGAGCTCGCGTTGCGCGCCGCGCCAGTCGCCCGCGCGCACGGCGAGATCCGCCAGCGCCAGATGCGCGCTGCCGATGCCTAACGCATTGTGGTCCTGTCCCGCGAGCCCGAGGGCTACCATGTACTGCCGGTGCGCCCCAGCGGTGTCGCCGATGTCGAGCGCCACCTGGCCGCGCAGACCGATCGCGGTCGAGAGTCCCCACTGGTCTTTCGTCGCGCGGAACGACGATTCGGCGCGCGCCGCGCGATCCTCCGCCGAGGGCAGATCATTCAACGACAGCGAGATCTGACTCAGGTTCACGAGCGACCACGCCAGCGCCGACAAGTTGCCGGAGACCTCGGCTTCGCGCACGGCGTGCTGCAGCAGCTGCTGCGCGCGTCCGTAGTTCGCGATCGAGACTTCCATGAAGCCGTGCCACTGGAGCATCGACGACAATCCCGCGCGCTCGTGCGCGTGGTCGAGCATCGTTTCCGCGCGCGTGAGCAGGGCGCCCACAGCGCTCATATCGCCCTGTCGCACGTAGTCCTGCGCGAGCACCCAGGTGCACCGCGCCTCGAGACGCGTATCGCCGGCCCGTCGCGCGAGCGCGATGCCCTGGTTGGCCAGCGCCGCGGCCGTGCGCTCGCCCGTGCGCGCCGCCAGCGCCGCGCGCTCGCACCGCCACGCCGCATCCAAACCTGGGTCGCGCGGTGCGACGCGCCCGAGGCTGTCGAGCATGATCATCTCGACCTCTGCGCCTAACGTACGCCCGCGCGCCATCGCCACGCCCAGGGCGGCGTCGAATTCCGCGGTGCGGTCGCGCGCGGCACGCGAAAGACGCACCGCCTGGACGAAGCTCGATTCGGCGGGGACCAGAAGCCCGCGGCTGAAGAGTCCCTTGCCGCGCTCGATCGCGCCGTACGCGGCGTAGCTGTCCTCCGGCGTCCCGGCGCGGGTCAGGCGGGTGAAGTACTGCGCCGCGCGAGGGAAGTCGTACACGCGCTCGGCCAAAAGCTGCAGCGCGAGCAGTGATGCGCGGTCACCGGGGCTCGCGCCCAGACGATCCGACCATGATCGGCGCGCCTGGGCGACGCTGTCCTGCTCCACCGCCCGTGTCACCGATGCAACGACCTGTGTCGGCGACCCAGCGTTCCCGGGGGCCGACTGAAAGAGAGCGGCGACGGCCAATGCGGCGCGGGCGAGAATCATCCGGCTACTAATAAGGATCGGCTGGCTCGCACAGCAAGGGCGACCGCGCCTCCTCCCGCGGAGTCGATGGCACCAGCCGTGCGTGCTACAGCAGTCTCACTGGAGGGAGGCTCCATGAATCAACCCAACGGCCACCACTGCATCTTCTGCGACATCATCCGAGGCGCCGCGGAAGTCTCGATGTGCTACGAGGACCGTGATGCGCTGGGGTTCATGGACATCCAGCCCGTGAATCCGGGACACGTCCTGGTGGTCCCGAGACAGCATTACGAGTCGTTGCTCGACTTGCCGTCAGATCTCGGGATGCACTTGTTCTCGGTGGCGATGGAACTGAGTCCGGTGATCCGGCGCGTCGCCGGGACGGAAGGGATGAACCTGGTGGTCTCCAGCGGCGAGTCGGCGGGACAGGACGTGTACCACTTCCACATTCACCTGATTCCGCGCCGGGTCGGCGACGGCTTCGACGTCCCGCTTCCGTTCTCGGGCTCATCGATGCCCGACCGCACGCAGTTGGACGCGACTGCGGCCCGCATCATCGCGAGCCTGCGCGATCCGATGAAGCAGGCGCATCGGGTACCGCAGCTCACGGCCCTCTGAGCGGCGTCTCCTGAGCGGTCGCTAGTCGGCCTTTCGCACGGCCACGACGGCGGCCGCCAGTTCGTGCGCGGTGATGCTGAGCTGCGTGGCCGCGTCATTGAGCGCTTCGATTGCGCTCTCCTGCTGCGTGCTGGCGCCGGCGACGACGTCGGTCTCGGTTGCGGCATGCGATGCATCTTGCTGCGCGCCGGCGAGCGCTAACGCCATGATGTCCGACCGTTGCGCGTTTTCGCGCGCCGCATCGACGATGCGATAGCCGGCCGACGCCACAGTCTCCGACGCCGCGACGATCCGGTCGAGCTCGTCCACCCAACCGTTGCTCGCTTGCGCGACGCCTAACACTTGCTCGCGCGTGCGCTGCATGAGCGTCACGGCACGCTCGAGCGCCGCGCGAATGTCACGAACCGCGCGGTCCATCGCCTCGGCTTCCGTTGCGCTGCGATCGGCGAGTGCCCGGATTTCCTGCGCGACCACCGCGAATCCGCGCCCGTGCGTGCCCGCGCGGGCGGCTTCTACAGCGGCGTTCAATGCCAGCAATCCCGTTTGGTCGGCGAGCGACGTGATGGTCTGACCGAACTTCTGGACGGCGCTCGAGACGTCTTGGAGACGCGACACCTCCTGCGCGCCTTCCTGGACGATCGCCGCAGCGGCCGTGAGCTGCGTCGACGCCTGCTCCGTGGCACCGCGCACCATACGCGCGTCGCGCAGCATCTGTTCGCCCGTCACCTGCGTGCCACGTCCTTCGGACACCGTGCTCTCGGCGACTTCCTGCGCCGCGCGCGCCTCATCTACGCCCTTGGTGAGCGTATCCGAGAGGGCACGCACGGTGGACGCGAGCACGCGCGCCGTGGTGGCGCTTTCCTGCGACGACGCGTGCAGTTGCTGCGTGGTGGCGGTGATCGCCTCGACGTGCTGCGTCATGTGCTCCGAGGCATCGAGCACTGGCTGGATGAGCGAGTCGAGCGACAGCGAGAGCGCGAGCTGCGGCGCGACGCCATCGAGCAGCTGCGCATCGTAGTCGCGGTACATGTCGGTGCGCGAATGCCTAACGGTCCACAGCCCGACGAGCCGATCGCCGTACTTGAGCGGAACGGTGATCTCGGAGCCTGCGTGGCGCGTGATCTCGTTGAGATCGGCGCCGGCATCGCGGCGCGTCACGGCGCGTCCCCGTTCGAGTGCGAGGCCGGGCATGCCGCGGTCGGCGGGGAACCGCATGCCGGCCGTGAGCACGTGACCGGTGTCGGTGAGCACGACGAACTCGCGCGTCGCGTCGTCGTACCGCGCGATGCCCATCTCGTCCCACGGCACGAGCGTGCGCGTCAATTGCTCGATGTCACTCATTGCCCGGTGCAGCTCGGGCCTCGCGCTCATCACGCGCGACAACCGCTGCACCATCTGCAGGCTCTCGCCTAACGCACCCTTCTTGACCAGCCAGTGCGTGAGCGCGGCCACGCCGATCAGGATGCCGCCTTCGACGAAGTACCACCGCGAGTCGGCCTTGCTGTAGGCCAGCCGCATCGCGGTGAGCGCGAGCAGCGTGGCGAGCACGGACACCGTGCTCTCCCACCGCGCCGTGAGACGCGCGTCCACCCACGCGATGGCCGGCGACAACCGGAGCTGCAGGTAGAAGGTCGCGTTGAGAATGGCGATGAACAGGCAGATCAACATCGCCAATCGCCACGAGTTGGACGATGCGAACATGCTCGCGCCCAACTGGCCGTTGGCGAACCAGTAGTAGGCAATGCCGGCGAGACTGCATGCCGTGCAGAAATGGGCCGCGTTGCCCACTGCGTTGCGGAGCGGCAGACGTCGCACGGTGACGTCGCCCAGCAGAATGCCGAGGCCGGCGGCGAGCGCGCCGGCCGCCCAACCGAGCGCCACCACTGCCGCGATGCCCGCGCCCACGGCGAAGCTCGCGAACCCCTTGCCCGGGAGCGGAATTCCGAACGCCCGGGTCGCGATGGCCACGAAGAACAGCAGCACGGCGCCGAGCCACGGGAATGGCCGCGCGTACTGGTGCAGCGCGAAGCCCACGGGAATCGCGAACGCCGCAAACACCACGACCAGCCGACGGATGGTCTCATCCGTCAGCCAGGTCGGCTTGTTCGGCATCAAGATGGCGGGTTCGGCGGTGGTCGACGTCATCGCTCGCCCAACGGCGGCCGCATCGTGCGACCACGGAGCTGGGACATGACTCCTTACGGGCGGAGAAACAAAACTCTTGCGCGGCGGCACTCGAAGTGCAATGCTGTGACGCATAGCGCGGTTATGGCGTCACGCTCATCGGAGGATCATGAGCATCCACGGTCCGCGACGAAGGACTTCAACGGATCGATCAAGCGTCGAGCGCGATGCACGATCGAATGAACGTGCGAACGCGTCTCGTTTTCCAGCGACGCCCAGCTCGGGAGATCCCCGATGCTGGGCGTCGCTGCTTTTCGGCGAGGTGCAATGCCACGACATGCTCTTCACCGCGTCGTCCCTCCACTCCCGCGCTGCACGCGCGGGCTGCACCGCAAACCCCTCCACCCCCGCCGTCACGAGGAAAAACGCGCGCTCAAGCGCGCGATGATGCGTGATTGTTGCCGCCGCTGCGTGTACTGCGGCGCGTCGCTCGATCTCGCGATCGCCACCATCGACCACGTCTACCCGCTCGCACGCGGAGGCGCACACGTGCCGGGCAATCTCGTCGTGGCCTGCGGTCCTTGCAATAGGATGAAGGGCGACATGCTGCCGCACGAATTCTTCATTCGATATCCCATCGCTGGCCTCAATTTTCTGACGTACGCGCGCGTCGTTCACCGCGCCCTCAAGCGCGGCGCACGCCGGGCGATCAGCCTGGCCTACGCGGCGTAGCGGGTGAGCCCCGGCGGCGCCTCGCGCCGCCGGTTCACGACCAGAGCTTATCGAGGAGAGAGTGCAGCTCGCGCGGCGCGAACGGCTTCTGAAGGTAGGCCACGACGCCCAACGAATTGCCGATCTTGTCGCGCATCGCGTACGCCCGCGTACTGGAGAACATCACCGGAATCTCGAGCGACGCGTAATCGCGGCGTAAGCGCTCGAGGAATGCCGGGCCGTCCATCACCGGCATGTTCACGTCCAACACGATGAGATCGATGGTCGGACGTTGTTCGATCTGCGCGAGCGCCTCTTCGCCGTTCGAGGCGTAGAGCACTTCCAGCGGTTCCCGCGCATAGGACGACAGCGCGGCGGCGTACGCCTTCTGGAAGAGGGCCGAGTCCTCGACGACCAGCACCGTTTTCGACATCACGGCTCCAAAGTGGAGGACGGATCGCGCTGCCTCACCGACGAAGCTGCACCAAATCGCGCAACGCTCGAGCCGTTGCGTCCTTAGGTCGCGCGCGTCGATGACATGCATCAGCCGCGCCGCCCGCGCCAGGGCGGTCGTGCTCCGCCACCCGTCATCGCGTTTCCGTTCGCGTGCCCTCAGCATCCCGTCGTACACCTCGCGCCATCCTGTCCCGGTTCGACGAGCTGAGCGCCGCCATCGGCCGGCTCGTCGTTTCGGACCTCGAAACACGTGGCGCGCTCCGAACGGACGTTCTGGCGCTCATCGACCACGTGCCCTCTCGCGAGACGCGCGCGTGTGTTTCTCTGCGCCTCGTGGCCGAGGCGCTTCGGCCGGACCGCGATCGCGGTGAACGGCAGCCGGCATTGCACCGGGCGGCCCTTGCCTTGCTCGAAGCGGTGCGCACGTACCTCGCGTCGCCGAAGGCTTCCGACCGGTTGTCGCTGATCGAAGGCCCGGAACGGTCGGCCATTGCGATCATGCGCAACCTGCCCGAGGCGTCGCCGGCACTCAAGCCGCGCACGTCGGACCTGATCGGGCTCACGGACCGGCGCCCGCGCTCGGTGGTGGCGCGCGCCGGTTCGCTGCCGGCGCTCGCGCTGCCTAACGACACCGACCGCTCGCTGTTGGGCGACTTCTGCGACGAAGCGCGCGAGTACATCGAGAGCGCCGAAGCGGCGCTGCTGGTGCTCGAGCGCGAGCCGGACAACGGCGAAGCGGCGCAGACAGTGATGCGCGCCTTCCACTCGATCAAGGGCACGGCAGGTTTCCTGAAGCTCGACGGGCTCGTGGCCCTCGCGCACCACGGCGAGTCGCTGTTAGGCGAGCGGCGGCATCGCGACGGATTCGCGGGAGGGATCGCCGCGCTCTCGCTCCGCGCGCTCGACGCGTTGCGCGACACGGTCAAGAATCTCGACGCGTCGCGGGATGGCTCGCCGCTCGCGTATCCGCCCGGCTTCCTCGACGTGCTCCGCGAGCTCGAGGACGTCGACGCCGAAACGGGCGCGACGGCGGCCGAGCCCGCCGGGCGACGCGCAACGTCCGGACCTGCGGCGCGCGACGCCGGTGCCACACACAGCGCGCGCGTGCGACTCGACCGCCTCGATGCCCTGGTGGATCTGGTCGGCGAATTGGTCGTCGCGCATTGGATGATCGCGCAGGATCCGGCTTCGGGACACGATCATCCGGAGCGCGCGCGCAAGGTGGCGCACGCGGGCAAGCTCGTGCGCGACCTGCACGACATGAGCATGGGCCTGCGCATGGTTCCGTTGCGCGGCACGTGCAACAAGCTCGTGCGCCTGGCGCGCGATCTCGCCCAACGGGCCGGGAAGGAGGTCGACTGTCGCGTCGAGGGCGAGATGACGGAGCTCGACCGCAACATGGTGGAGCTGGTCGCAGATCCGCTCATGCACATGGTGCGGAACGCGATCGACCACGGGATCGAGCCGCCGGAGGAGCGCCAGACACGGGGCAAGCCGGCCGCCGGCTGCCTAACGCTGCGCGCCACGCAGATGAACGGCCAGGTGGTCGTGGCGTTGAGCGACGACGGCCGCGGACTCCAGCGCGACCGCATTCTCGACCGCGCACAGGCGCGCGGCCTCGTGCGTCCCGGCGAGGCGCTGAGCGATGCGGACGTGCTCGATCTCATCTTCGCTCCCGGCCTCTCGACCGCGCAGCAGGTGACCGACGTTTCGGGACGCGGTGTGGGCATGGATGTCGTGCGGCGCAACATCGAGGCGCTGCACGGACGCGTGGATGTCCAATCGACGCCCGGCCAGGGCACCACCATCACGCTGCGCGTGCCGCTCACACTCGCCATCACCGACGGCATGCTCGTTCGCGTGGGCGACGAGCGCTACATCGTGCCGACGACCAACGTCGTCGTGAGCTTTCGCCCCGAGCGCGGTGCGCTGTTCACCGTGGGCGGACGCGGCGAGATGGTACGGCTCCGCCACGACGTGCTTCCGTTAGTCCGATTGCACCGGCTGCTCGACGTGCCCGGCGCGTGCGACGATCCGGCAGCAGCGCTGCTCATGGTGGTGAGCGCCGGTGAGCGCCGGTGCGCGCTCCTCGTGGATTCGATCGTCGGCCAGCAGCAAGTGGTCGCGAAGCCGGTCACGGCCGGCATTGGCGACGTTCCGGGTATTTCCGGCGCCGCGATCCTGGGCGACGGTCGCGTCGGCCTCATCCTCGACGTGCCGCAAGTCCTGGAGCTGGCGCGGCGCGCCCAACCGAACACGCAGGCCGTCGCATGAGCGCTGATCCGGGCAAGTACCTCACGTTTTTCCTGGGCGCCGAAGAGTACGGCATGGAGATCCTCGCCGTACACGAGATCATCGGCGTGCTGCCCATCACGCGCGTCCCGCGCACGCCGCCGTTCGTGCGCGGCGTGATCAACCTGCGCGGCCGCGTGATCTCGATTCTCGATTTGCGCCGCAAGTTTGATCTGCCCGCGGTGGAGCCGGGGCCGACGAGCTGCATCATCGTCGTCGCCGCACACGCCGCGCACGTGGGCCTGCTCGTGGACCGTGTGTCCGAGGTGGCCGACATCGCCGCCGGCGACATCGAGCCGCCGCCTCCGTTAGGCGCGGGCGTGCAGACCGACTTCCTCGTGGGCATCGCGAAATCGGCCGCGCGCGTGCGCCTGCTCCTCGACATCTCGCGCGTCATCGACGCCGGCGACCTCGCCGCCGCCGGCCCCGACGGCGGCGCCCCGACCGCTGCCTGACCGACGAGCCGCCCCTCCTTCCGGGACCGATGGCCATGACCATGAATTGGTTTTACGATTTGCGCATGCGCTGGAAGCTGACGGTTGCCTTCGCGGCGGTGTTCGCGATGGTCGTCGCCCAGGGCGTTTATATGGATCGCGCGATCAACGCCGGCGCGACCGACCGCGCCGCCACACGGCACGCGATCGACGTGATCGACGGCGCGCAGGATGCGCTGGCCGGACTCGTCACCATGGATGCGGGCTACCGCGGCGCGATGCTCGGCGAGGGCGACGCGGCGCAGCACGACGTCGACGCGGGGTGGGACACGTTCCGCCGCCAGGTCGACTCGCTGCAAACGCTGTCGGCGGCCGACAACGCGCAGCGCGCACGCTGGGCCCAGGTGGAGCGGTTAGGCACGTCGCTGCACGATGACATCGTGGTGCCCGCGCTGCGCACACGTCGCGCAGCCGCGAGCGCCGTCACCGATGGCGCCGGCGAACAGAAGCAGCTCGACGATCTGCGCCGCCTCATCGCGACCGGCATCGCACAGGAGCAGAGCGTCCTGTCCACCGTCCGCGAGGCCGGCGCCGAGCGCGACGCGAACGTCGGCCGCGCGCTGTTCTGGGGAACGCTCGTCACGGTGCTCGTCACGCTCGTTGCCGCCTTCGTGCTCGAGCGCGGCATCAACTGGCCGGTCTCCGAGCTGTCGACCAAGATGGACCTCATCGCCAAAGGGCAGGTGGATGTCGAGGTCTGGGTCACATCGCACGACGAGATGGGCGATCTGGCGCAGGGACTCAGGCGCATCATCGATGCCCAACGCGACTTTGCCGCCGTGGCGCGGCATCTGGGCGAGGGCGACATCGGCGTCGCCGTGACGCCGCGCGGGCCCAACGACGTGCTCAGCCACTCGTTCCAGGAGATGGTCGAGGCGCTCGCCGGCCTAACGCGAGAAGTGCGTGCGCTCATCGACGCCGCCAAGCAGGGCGAGCTCACGCGGCGCGGCGACGCGGCGCGGTATCGCGGCACGTTCCACGACCTCGTCGCGGGCTTCAACGAGACGCTCGATGCCGTCGTCGCGCCGGTGCACGAAGCGGCCGAAGTCCTCGACCGCGTGGCGGCGCGCGATCTGCGCGTGCGCATGCGCGGCGAATATCGCGGCGAACACGCGCGCATCAAACAAGCGTTGAACAAGGCACTCGGGCAGCTCGACGAAGCGCTCGCCGAGGTCGCGATGGCGGCCGAGCAGGTCGCCGCCGGCGCGGGTCAGGTGAGCGCAGGCAGCCAGCTTCTCGCGCAGGGTGCGGCCGAGCAGGCAAGCTCGCTCGAGGAAGTGTCGAGCAGCCTCCAGGAGATGGGTGCGATGACGCGCCAGAACGCGCTCAGCGCGCGCGACGCGCGTCAACTCAGCGACGCCACCCGCGACAGCGCTGCGCGTGGCGCGCACAGCATGAAGCGTCTCGCCGAAGCAACCGATCGCATCACGGGCGCCGCGGCCGCCACCGCGCGCATCGTGAAAACGATCGATGAGATTGCGTTCCAGACGAACCTGCTCGCGCTCAACGCCGCGGTCGAAGCGGCGCGCGCGGGCGACGCGGGTCGCGGCTTCGCCGTGGTCGCCGAAGAGGTACGCAATCTCGCCATGCGCAGCGCCGAAGCGGCGAAGAACACGGCGTCGCTCATCGAGGAGTCTGTGAAAAACGCGGAGAGCGGCGTGACCATCAACCGCGAAGTCATGGCGAACTTCGGCGACATCACGGAACACGTCAACAAGGTGGGCGCTGCGATGGCGGAGATAGCCGCTGGCTCCGAGCAGCAGAGCCAGGGCATCGAGCAGATCGCCGCGGGCGTCGAGCAGATGAACGCGGTCACGCAGCAGACCGCCGCCAACGCCGAAGAATCGGCGAGCGCAGCCGAGGAGTTGTCGGGGCAGGCCGAGAAAATGGAAACGCTGGTCGGGCACTTCCAGCTCGTCACGGCGCCCGCGAGCCCGCGCCGCGACGGTGCGGCGCGCACGACGCGCCGCACACCGCACCGCGGCGTGCCCGCGGGTCCGTCGCCCATTCGGCCGATCACGCCCCGCGGCGGGTCGCGCCACGCGCTGAGCTCACCGACGCCGCCCGCGCCTAACGCAACGCCGCATCCGTTCGACGGCGACGATGACGACGTTCTCGAGGAGTTCTGACGCACCCGCCGCGGACGTCGCGGCGACGCCGTGGGCGCTCATCCCGCCGCTTCGCCCGCACGAATTCCGGCGGTTGCGCGAGCTGCTGTACGAAACATGCGGCATCCGCTTGCGCGAGGGTAAGGAAGAGCTCGTGCGCTCGCGGCTCGGCCGCCGTGTCGCCGATGCCGGCGCGCCGACGTTCGCCGCGTATCTCGATCGCGTCGAAAACGACGCGGCACAACGACACTTCGCCGAGCTCGGCGAGCTCGTCGATGCGCTCACGACGAATCAGACGGCATTCTTTCGCGAACCGGCGCACTTCGACTTCTTCACGGCCAAAGCGCTGCCCGCGCTTGCGCAGGCCACGCGACCGATTCGCGTGTGGAGCGCCGGATGTTCGACGGGCGAAGAGCCGTTCACGATCGCTGCGCTGATGCGCGAGCATTTGCCGGCGGATCGGTACGCCGGCGCGCGCATCTTGGCGACCGATGTCTCGTCGCGCGTGCTGGCGCGCGCCCGCGCCGCGACGTACGGCGCCCGCGTGATCACCGCGATCCCGGCCACGATGCGACGCCGGATGCTGGACGTCTCGGCATCCGGCGATCGCTTCGTGGTACGCGAGGAGCTGCGCGCCATCGTGCGCTTCGCGCGCCTCAACCTCATTCGCGACTGGCCGCTCCGCGGTCCGTTCGACGTTATCTTCTGCCGCAACGTGATGATCTACTTCGACGCCGGTGTCCGGCAGCGCCTGGTCGAACGGTTCTGGCACATGCTGGCGCCGGGCGGCCATTTGTTCGTCGGACATTCCGAGAGTCTGGGGACGATGACGCACGGATTCCGCTACGTGCAGCCGGCCGTGTACGTGCGGTAGGATGGCGGCGACACGAACGACCGGCGAGCGCATCGTCGGTGTGGGTGCCATGTGCGTGTCGAACACGCCCGGAGACCGCCTCGTGGCTCATGCGTTAGGCAGCTGCCTCGGCGTGGCGGTGTTCGATCCGGTGGCGCGCGTCGGCGGCCTGCTGCACGTGCCGCTGCCGGCATCCACCGACGACCGCGACCGCTCGCGCGGGCGGCCGCTCGAGTACGTCGACACCGGCGTGCCGGCGCTGTTCCGGGACTGTTACCGGTTAGGCGCAACCAAGGCCCGGCTGCGCGTGGCGGTCGCCGGCGGCGCGTCGGCCGGGGACGCGACGGCGGACGGCTTCCAGATCGGCAAACGAAACCTGGTCATGCTGCGCAAGCTGCTGTGGAAGAACGGCGTCCTCATTCACGCGCACGACGTGGGCGGCACGCGCGTGTGGCGCACCATCTCGCTGGATGTCGCCACGGGGCGCGTCTGGCTCAAAACACCGGAGCGGGAGGGCGAGCTGTGATCGATCGCGTCGAAGCGCCCGAAGCGGACCGGGCCCCACTGTCCGTGCTCGTGGTGGACGACAGCCGGGTCATGCGGGCCATGATCATCCGCACGCTCCGTCTCACGGGGCTTCCGTTAGGCGCCGTACACGAGGCCGGCGACGGACTCGCCGGGCTCGGCATCCTCGAGCGCGAGCCGGTCACGCTCGCGCTCGTCGACATCAACATGCCGCGCTTGAGCGGCCTCGACATGCTCGCGCGTGTGGGTCGCTCGGCCACGGGCCCGCGCGTGATCGTCGTGTCGTCCGACGGCAGCGACGCGCGCGCGTCGCAAGTACTGGAGATGGGCCACGGTTTTCTCCACAAACCGTTCGCGCCGGAAGATCTGCGCGACGCAGTGCTGCGCGCGCTGGATGCCCGGGATGATGACCGATAATTCGATCGCCCTGCGCGTCGCCGCCACGCTGGCGTTCGAGGAGCTGGGACTCCTCTGCGTGGGCTCGGCTGTCGACACGCCGAGCGCGCTCGAGACGCTGCCGGCGGTGGTGAGCGTCGCGTTCGATGGCGCGCACACCGGCTGCCTCACGCTGCGCGTCTCGGACGATGTCTTCCGCGCGCTCGCCGAGAACATGCTCGGCCTGGAGGGCGACGACGCGGAGCCCTGGCGGTGGGACGCGTTAGGCGAGATGGCGAACGTCATCTGCGGCAACGCGCTGCCGTACATCCTCGGCACCCATGCCTGCCTGACGCTGGCGCCGCCGGCGCGCGGCGCGCCGCCCGCGAGCCGCTCCGCCTCGCACGTGGAGCTCGAGGTGGAAGCGGGCCGCGCCCGCATCCTCCTCGAGCTGGCCGAGCTCCGGCGTCAGTAGTCGACGGGCCGCAGCCAGCTTTCGCCGATCGCCGTCGAGCTCATGATCGCGACGCTCGGCAGGCGGCGCTTCCAGTGCGTGCGCTCGAGCCGGCGACGCACCAGCTCGACCTCCTCCCGCACGAATCCGCGCGCCTCGAGCTCCGCCGGCGTGTAGCCGTGCAGCAGCCACTGCAGAATCAGGTCGGCCTTGGCGTACGAGATGCCGAGATCGCCCTCGTCCGTCTGGCCGCTCACCAGGTCGGCGGTGGGCGGCTTGTCGATGATGTCGCCGGGCACACCCAGATGCCGCGCCAGCGCCCACACCTGCGTCTTGTACAGGTCGCCTAACGGATTGAGCGGCGGGGAGTCGTCGGCGTGCCAGGTGAAGTAGCCGAGCAGGCGCTCGGTCTTGTTGCCGGTGCCTAACGGAATCGCGGCGTATTTCGCCGAGAGGTCGAACAGCGCGATCATGCGCGCGCGCGCCATCACGTTGCCGCGTCGCGTCGCGTCGGCGTCGGGCTCGTTGGCCAGATAGCCGTCCACCGCCGCGCTGATGTCCACCGTCCGGCCCTCGATGCCCAACGCATCGATCACCAGTTGCGCGTGCGACAAGCTCTCCGGACTCGAGGCCCGGTACGGCAGCCTGAGCCCGATCACGTTGTCCGGGCCTAACGCACGCGCCGCCAGGTACGCCGTCACCGATGAATCGACGCCGCCCGACAGCGCCACGATGCCCTTGTGGAACCCGCGGCCCGTGATCTCATCGCGCAGGAACGCCGCCAGCCATTCTTCCGTGAGCGCCGGGTCGATCTCGAGCGGCGGCGGCGTCCCGCCCGCTTCCATGCCGCCATCGACCACCACCATCGATCTCGCACGCGCGGTCCCCGCCGACGTCGGCGGGATCGTCCTCGCCTCGCACCCATCCGTATCGAACTGCGCTGGCTCCTCGTGGCCCGTCTGGATCCGGTCGAGCGTGTCGACCAAGTGCGGCATCGCCGTGCGCAGGTCGGCGAGCAGCGGCATGTCGGCGCGAGCGCGCGTCAGGTCGCCCAAGTCCATCGCGATCGGCAGGATTGCTTCGCTCCACAGCGGCCCGCGCACGCGGACCTCGCCCTTGGGCCCGGCCACCAAAGCTCCGCCGGGAAACGACTTGCCCGCTTCGCTCGACGCGAGGTTGGAGAACGAGACGAACACCCCGTGCTCTTCGGCGATGTCTCGCACCAGCCGCTCCCAGCGCGCCACGCTGGATGGCCCAGGGATCCCGTCTTCCCTCGGCCACGGCCCGCGGGCCGGCGCCGCAGAGCAGATGAAAATCGCGCGGGCGCCATCAAGCGCGAGCAGCGTCCCGGTCAGGCTGTGCCAGGCATCCTCACAGATGAGCACGGCACAGCGGCCCCAGGGGGTGTCGAACGCGCGGAACGATTGGCCTCGTTCGACAAACCGCTCCTCGTCGAACAGCCCGTAGGTGGGCAGAAAGTTCTTTCGGTGGACGTGCCGGATGAGCGGCGCGGAGCCTCCCACTCTCACCCACATCGCGCTGTTGTAGAGCGTGTTGTTCCAGACCTCGTAAAAACCCAGCACGATCTCGAGCGTCCGGTCGGCTGCCTGCGGTACCGCATTACGGTACACGCGCTGCAGATCAGCAGCCTGCGCACCCGCAGTGAGTGCGAACTCGCGCACGCCGCCCTCGAGGAAGTATCCGGTGAGCGCCGTCTCGGGCAGGTGGAGCACCTGCGGCCTCGGACTGAGCGTGTCCACCTGCGCGAACAGCTCGCCCAGGCGCGCGAGGTTCGCTTCGTATTCGCCCTTGCGAGGAGCGAACTGGATGGTTGCGACGTCGATGACAGAAGGCATGGCAAAAAGTTGGTGCGACGGGGCCGGTGGAGCAATGTCACAGAATTCCGAGAAGGGCGGGTTATCTTGCCGCCCGCTGATCGTGTGTCATTCGGCCCCCTGTCGGGTATCACTCAAGGAACGTTCGGCGCACAGTGCGCCGGGATAGCTGGAGCTTTGGTGAACGATATGAACGTTGCAGTCGCCGTGCGCCGTCGGCCGCACTGGATGCGGGTCGCGAGCGCGGCAGTATGCCTCGTAGTGGCCGTGCCGCCCATGGTTGCGGGCGCGCAGAGCGGTGCTACGACCGGCGAAGCATGGCAGCTCGTGCAGCCAGCGCAATCATCGTTGGTCTTCGCGCGAGACGGCACCTCCCTCATCGGCGAGATCGGTCGCGAGATACGCACGAGCGTGTCGTTGCGCTCGCTGCCCAAGTACGTCGGCCAAGCCTTCATTTCGGTGGAAGACCAACGCTTCTACCAACACGACGGGGTCGACGTCGTCGGCGTCGCCGCGGCGCTCAAGGATGCGCTCCGCGGACACGCGCGCGGGGCCAGCACGATCACCCAGCAGTTGGTGGGCAACATGCATCCGGACCTGATCAACCGCGGCGACCGGAGCATCGCGCGCAAGCTGCACGAGCAGGCCGCGGCGCGAGAGATGGAGCGCCACTACAGCAAGGAACAGATCCTCGAGGCGTACCTCAACGACATCGACTTCGGCCACGGCTGGTACGGCATCGAGGCGGCGGCGCGCCATTACTTCGGCACCGAGGCCGCCAGCCTAACGCTGGAGCAGGCGGCGACCCTGGCCGCGCTCCCCAAAGGCCCGGCGATCTACGATCCGATCAAACACCCGGACCGCTCGCGCGAGCGGCGCAACCTCGTGCTGTCGCTCATGGCGGACCAGGGCTACATCTCGCGCGACGACGCCGAGCGTGCCCAGCAGCAGCCGTTGGCCACGGCGCCCGACGCGGGGATGCCGGCAGCGGCGCCGTACGTCGTCGATCTCGTCCGACAAGAAGCGGAGCAGGCCGGTGTCCCGGTGATGAACGGCGGGTATCGCATCATCACGACCATCGACCCGGGCCTCGAGCGCGACGCGACACTGGCGCTCGACTCGGGTCTGGCGCGCGTCGAAGCGCGGCCCGGGTATCGTCACCCGACGTTCGCGCACCACGCCAAGAACAGCACCGATTTTCTCGAAGGCATGGTGGTGGCGATCGATCCGCAGACGGGCGACGTCCTCGCGATGGTCGGCGGCCGCGACTACGCGGCATCGCCGTTCAACCGCGCGGTGAACGCGGTGCGCCAGCCGGGGTCGGCGTTCAAGCCCATCGTCTACGCAAGCGCGCTTCGCGACAGCATTCCGCCCAACGCCTTGATCGCGGACACGGCGCTGGCGATCCCGATGCCTAACGGAACGGTGTACCGGCCGGGCAACGCCGACGGCCGGTTCGAGGGTCCGCTCACGATGCGTGAGGCGCTCGTCCGGTCGCGCAACCCCGTCGCCGTACAGTTGGGCATGCGCGTCGGCATGGACAGCGTCATTGCCCTCGCCAAACGACTCGGCATCGACACGCCGATCGCGCCGTATCCGTCGAGCGCCATCGGCGCGAGTGCCGTGCGACCCGTGGACCTCGTGTCCGCGTACACTGTGTTCGACAACCTGGGCGCCGTGGTCGAGCCTCGATACGTGGTGCGCGTCGACGACCGTGCGGGCCATCAGGTATGGGCGCCGCAGGCCCAGGCGCCGCGCTTCGCGCTCGATCCGCGCATCGCCTTCATCGTGCGCGACATGATGCGCGACGTCGTGGCGCGCGGCACCGCGACGTCCGTGCGCAAATGGGTGCCCGACGCGATTCCGGTCGCGGGGAAAACCGGAACCACCAACGACAACACCGACGTGTGGTTCGTCGGCATGACGCCCGACGTCGTGGCCGGCGTGTGGTTGGGCTTCGATACGCCGCAGCCGATCGTGGCGGGCGCCGCGGGTGGAACCCTCGCGGCGCCGATTTGGGGCGACATGATCGCGCACTATTATCAGGGCAATCAACCCGCGGGTACCTGGGACGATGTGCCCGCCGGTATCGCGACCGCCGAGCTCGACCGTTTAGGCGGCGAACCCGCGACCGATAGTACTCCCCCGGGTCAGCGCTACACTGAATACTTCATGGATGGAACGCAGCCCGGCGCGCCGGCATCGGCGGCGTGGGCGCTGTGGTCGTGGGGCCCGATCGGCATGCAGTGAACGGGAGGTCATGTGTTCGGCGAAATCGGCATCGACAAACTGCTCCTCATCCTGGCCGTCGTGCTCGTGTTCTTCGGGCCGCGCCGGTTGCCGGAGCTGGGTGCGACGTTAGGCAAGGGCATTCGGGACTTCAAGCGCAGCCTGGGCGGCCACGACATCGACCTGCCTGTGATGGCGCCTTCTGCTGCGACGCGCCCGGTGCATGACGACGCGGCCGACGCCGCGCCGGCGGAGCCCAAGCGCTTGATTCCGTAAGGCGGGATGGCGGCCGCGCCGATCAGCGCGCGCCGGCGGGCTCTTCCTCTTCGACCGGCGGATGCGCGCTCGCGCCGGCGCCGTTAGGCGCCAACGCGATCGCGAACACTTCATCCAGCGTGGTCACCGGATGGAAGGTGAGCACCTTGCGCACCTCCTCCGGAATGTCCTCCAAGTCGGCCTCGTTGTCCTTGGGCAGCACGATGGTCGTGATGCCGGCGCGGTGCGCGCCGAGCACCTTCTCCTTCAGGCCGCCAATGGGCAGCACGCGTCCACGGAGCGTGATTTCGCCCGTCATTGCCACGTCGCGCCGCACGGGCACGCCGGACAGCGCGGACACGAGCGCCGTCGACATCGTGACGCCCGCCGACGGACCATCCTTCGGAATCGCGCCCGCCGGTACGTGGATGTGGGCCTCGATACTGCCCAACCCATCCTCGGCGATCTTGAGGCTCCGCGCGTGCGTCGCGGCGTAGGTGAGCGCCGCCCGCGCCGACTCCTTCATCACGTCACCCAACTGGCCCGTGAGAATGAGCGACACCGTGCCTAACGGGCCGGCCTGCGTGAGGCTGTCCGGCGACACCGGCGGGCCGTACAACCGGCGCACCGCCGCCTCGACGAACATGATGTCGCCGCCCGCCGGCGTGTAGTACATGCCGGTCGCGACGCCCACCTCGTTCTCCTCCGCGGCGTGCTCGGGGTGCACCTTCGGCCTGCCTAACAGCTCGCGGACGTCCGCCGGCGTCAGCTCGTGCGACACCTGCTCGCCCGACGCGATGCGGCGCGCCACCTTGCGCGCCACGGCGCCGATCTGCCGCTCCAACTGCCGCACACCGCTTTCGCGCGTGTACTGGCTCACCACGCTCATCACCGCGTCGTCGTCGAACACCACACCCTTGTCCGACAACCCCGATTCCTCGAGCTGGCGCGGAATCAAATACTTCTTCGCGATCTCCGCCTTCTCGCGCTCGGTGTAGCCGGAGAACTCGACGACCTCCATGCGGTCGAGCAGCGGCGCCGGGATGTTCTGGATGAAGTTGGCCGTCGCGATGAACAACACCTCGCTCAGATCGAACGGCACGTTCAGGTAGTGATCGGTGAACGTGTCGTTCTGCGCCGGATCCAACACCTCGAGCAAGGCACTCGCTGGATCGCCCTGGAACGAGACGCCGAGCTTGTCGACCTCGTCGAGCAGGAACACGGGGTTCTTGGTGCCCGCCTGCTTCATGCCCTGCACGATGCGGCCCGGCATGGCACCCACGTACGTCCGGCGATGGCCGCGGATGTCGGCTTCGTCGCGCGCGCCGCCCAACGATGCTCGCACGTACTCCCTGCCTAACGCGCGCGCGATCGACTTGGCGATGCTCGTCTTGCCGACGCCCGGCGGCCCGACGAAGAGCAGGATCGGCCCCTTCGCCATCGCGCGCGCTTTCGCCTCGCGCTTGTCGGTGATCTGCCGGTCGCCGTCGTCGTACGTGTTGAGCGACGGCGTCGCGTCATCGCGACGCGGACGAATCTTGGCCGCCGGAAATTCGCCGGTCTTCTCGACCTCGGCCGCCAACTCTTGCGCGCGCAGCTGACGCACGGCCAGGAACTCCAGCACCCGGTCCTTCACGTCCGGCAGCCCGTAGTGATCTTCGTCCAACACTGCGGCGGCGTGCTTGAGATCGAGGTCGTCGTCCGACCGCACGTTCCACGGGAGCTCGGCGATCCACTCGAGGTACGTACGGATCACCTGCGCTTCCATCGACTCGCGTCCCGAGCGCTCCAACCGGCCTAACTCGCGCTCGACTTCCTGGCGCGCTGCTTTCGGCAGCTCGAGCTTCGACAACTTCTCGCGAAGCTCTTCCATTTCGCGGCTCTGATCGTCGTCGCCCAACTCTTTTTGAATCGCTTTCATCTGCTCGCGCAGATACATCTCGCGCTGGCGCTGGCCCAGCTCCTCCTGCACCTGCGACTTGATCTCCTCCTGCGCTTCGAGCAGACCGATTTGCCGCTGCACGTGCACGAGCACGCGGCGCAGCCGCTCCTCGACGCTCAACGTTTCGAGCAGCCCCTGCTTCTCGGGGACCGACAGATCGATGTAGCCCGCGACGAGATCGGCGAACTTGCCCGATTCGGTCACCGAGTCGAGCACCTGGTGCACCACCTCTTCGGGCAGTCCGCGCTTTTCGCCGAGCTCGGCGGCCCGCTCGCGCGCTTCCTTGTGCAAGGCCTCGAACGCCGGATCGTGCTCGTCCAGTGGATTCATCTCCTCCACGGGCACGGTCACCGCGGCGAGATAGTTGTCGGTTGTGGTGTATTGGAGAGACGTCGCGCGCTGCTCGCCTTGCAGCAGCAGCTGCACGCCGCCTAATCCGCGCTGTACTTGTCCGATGCGCGCAATCACACCCATGGAGTAGAGAATGTCGGGCGAGGGCTCATCGGTGTTATCACGCTGCGCCACCGCAAACACGAGGCGATCCGCTTTGAGCGCGGCTTCAATGGCGCGCAAAGTGCCCGGACGCCCAGCCGCAATGGGCTGCGTGAGGCCCGGGAAGATCACCGTTCCGCGTAGCGGTAGAACTGGTAGAGTTTGTCGCTGTGCCATGTCGTGTAGTCTCTGGGATTACTGTCCAACAGCGTGAAGCGACGCGCGGGAGCACGGGTTCCGCGTGTCACGCACCGGCATGAGGTACGCCACGCGGGCAGGATTTGCAACTTCTTCCCGTCGCTTTGACGTAATGCAACTGCCACGACGACCGGATCGTCTTTTCAGACGCTGCCGGGCATGGTACACTAAGCATCTTGTATTCCCCCAGCGACCCGTTTAGTGCCCGATCCGACCGCCACCTCTTCTGACGCCGAACTCAACGCGCTCGTCGAGCGCGCGCTGACGGCCAACTACGAGCTGGATCGCGAGCTCGGGCGGGGCGGCATGGGCATCGTGTATCGCGCCAAGGACCGCCGCCTCAAGCGGATGGTGGCCATCAAGGTGCTGCCACCGGAGCTGGGCTTTCGCGGAGAGATCAAGTCGAGGTTCTTGCGCGAGGCGGAAACCGCGGCGCAGCTCAGCCACCCCGACATCGTCCCGATTTACAGCGTCGACGAGCGCGAGGGTCTGGTGTTCTTCGTCATGGCCTGCGTGGACGGCGACACGCTGGCCAAGCGTCTGGTGGAACACGGGCCGCTGCCGGTGGACGACGCACGGCGCATCCTGCGCGAAGTGGCCGACGCCCTCGCCTACGCACACGCGCGCGGTGTGATCCATCGCGACATCAAACCCGACAACATTCTGTTGGGCGAAGACGGCCGCGCGATGGTGACCGACTTCGGCATCGCGCGCGCGATCCAGGAAGGCGCGGACTCTCGCCTCACGGCGACCGGCGTCGCCATCGGGACGCCGGCCTACATGTCGCCGGAGCAGGCGGCGGGCGACCGCGAGATCGATGGCCGCAGCGACCTGTATTCGTTAGGCATCGTGGCGTATCAGATGCTGGCGGGGCAGCTGCCGTTCCAGGCATCGAGCACGGCCGCGATGCTCATGAAGCACATCTCCGAGCGGCCCGCGCCGCTGGACCAGGTTCGGCCCGACGTGCCGCCCGACCTGTCGGCCGCCATCATGATGCTGCTGGAGAAGGAGCCGGCGAACCGGTTCCCGAGCGCCGCCGCGTTCGAGGCCGTGATGGCGGGCGACATGAGCCAGATGCCCGCGCGCACGGCGCAGACCACGGCGCCGCAGCCCGCGTGGGCGCCGCCGTCGACGACGTCGCAAGCGTCGTGGGGCCCGCCGGCAACATCGCCGCTGCCGGTGGCGCCGTACCACACGCCGTACGGCATCACCGCGGGCACGATGCCTAACCAGATGCGGCATTCGACGCCGACGCCCGATGACATCGCGCGGTGGTCGGCGCCCGAGGTGCAGGCGTTCCGGTCGAAATTCTACAAGTACTTCCTGGTCAACATCGTCGTCGTTCTGGCGGCGATTTTCTCGGGCTCGGGGTGGTTAGTCATCACGGTCGGCTGGAGCATGATCATGGCCGCCAAGTACTCGCGACTCTGGTCGGCCGGGTACGATTGGCGCGATGTGTTCCGCCAACCGCGTGACCGCCGCCTCATCGACGTGGCGTCCGAGACCGTCGAGCAGGCCCAGTCGGTGTTCGACAAGAAAAAGCGCGAGGAGCTTCGCGTGCGAGAGCAGACGGCGCGCGCTGCGCTGCCGTCGCCCACCACGCCCGGTGGCACGCCGGTGGCCGACTTCGGGCGCTACACCGATAGCGTGCGGCGCGCCGAGATCGATCGCGGTGAGATTCTCCGGTTGGTGATGTCGCTGCCGTCGTCCGACCAGAGTCTGGTCGACGGCGTGGTTCCCGCCGCCGAGGGATTGTACCATCGCGTGCAGTCGCTCGCGCTTGCGTTAGTCGACCTGGATCGCACGCAACGGCCGGATGACGCCGATCGCATCGAGCGGGAGATCGCGACCCTCGAGGCGCAGGCCAACCCGTTGGACTACGCCGCGAGCGAGGAGCGCGTGCGCCGATTGGCGCGACTCAAGCGCGACCGCCGCGCGGTGGCCGACGTGGTCAAGCGCCGGGCCGACACGTGGGGCAAGCTCGAGAGCTGCGCGCTCGCGCTCCAGGGCATGCGGGTGGACGTGCTCCGCCTTCGCGCCGGCGGCGTCGCAAGCGTGAGTCAGCACATCACGCTGCTCACCGAGCGCGCACGGTCGTTGGCCGACGAGGTCGATGCCGCCGTGGGTGGTGTCGACGAGGCACGCCGAACCGCCGGCACCCGTGGCGCAGCGCGTGGAGCGCGGTAGCGTGTGACGGATCCCATGCGCGATCGCGTGACCGCGGCGGTCGGCGATGCGTATCAGGTGAACGCCGAAGTCGGACGCGGCGGGATGGCGGTGGTGTACCGCGCGACGGATGTGCGGCTCAAGCGTGCCGTCGCGATCAAGGTGCTCCCGCCCGAGCTGGCGTTTCGCGAGGACGTTAGGCGTCGATTCCTGCGCGAAGCCCAGACCGCGGCACAGCTGAGCCATCCCAACATCGTGCCGATCTACTCGGTGGACGAGCGCGACGGCATCGTGTTCTTCGTGATGGGACTGGTGGACGGCGAGAGTCTCGCGGCGCGCTTGGCGCGCGGTCCGCTGTCGATCGCCGATGCGCGCCGCATTCTGGCCGACGTCGCGGGCGCGCTCGCCTACGCGCACGCGCACGGCGTCGTCCACCGCGACGTGAAGCCCGACAACATTCTCCTCGAGCGCGAGAACGAGCGGCCGTTGGTCACCGACTTCGGCATCGCGCGCGCGGTCGAAGCCGATTCACGCCTCACCGTCACCGGCATCGCGGTGGGGACGCCGGCCTACATGTCGCCCGAGCAGGCGTTAGGCGAACGCGACGTGGATGGCCGCAGCGACATCTATTCGTTGGGCGTCGTGGCGTACCAGGTGCTGGCCGGCGTGCTGCCGTTCCAGGCCGGCAACACGCCGGCGATGATGATGAAGCACATCAGCGAGACGCCGCGGCCGCTGCGCACCTTGCGCCCCGACGTGCCGCCGCCGCTCGAAGGCGCGATCGCGCGGGCGCTCGTGAAGCGGCCGGAAGACCGGTGGCCGACGGCGACGGCCTTTCGCGACGCGCTGCTGCGCGACGAAGCGCCGCGCGTCCCGTGGCAGCACACGCCGGCGTCGGCGCCGCCGCGCATCGCGCCGCCCGGCGCGTGGCCGCCGCCCGCGGACAACACGCGCGTCGCGCCGCCCGCGCCGAATCCGGCGCATCCGCCACCCATCGTCGCCCCGCGAGCGTTAGGCGCTCCGGCCGCGATCGAGCCGCTGCAATTCGCCGCGCAGGCACTGTCGGCGCGCGATCTCAGACGGCTGTCGCGCTCCGAGCGCTTTCACGCTCGGCCGCTCGACGAGCGGATCACCGTATTCCGGCGCAACCTGGCGAGCACCGGCGTCGTGATCGGCATGGTGGCCGGCATCAACCTGCTCACGTCGCCCGAGTTCCCGTGGTTCCTGTTCGTTGCGTTAGCCATGGGCGCGTCGGTGATGAAGCAGTGGAGCGCCCTGTGGGCAGAGGGCGTGACGTGGAAACGCATCTTCAAGAAGCCCGATCCCGACGCGGTGCGCACCGTTGGGCCGGGCGTGAGTGCGCCGGCGCTCCCGGGGCCGTCGCAGGCGGAACTCGACGCGGCCCAGCTCGCGCCGCCCGAAGTGCTCGCCGGTCCGCACGGCGACGCGGTCCGCCGCGCCGCCACCGACCGCGCTACGATCCTCGCGATCATCGGCTCACTCGGCAAAGCCGATCGGGATCTCATTCCTGATGTCGGGCCGACGGTGGACGGGCTGGCGCAGCGGGCCGCCTCGATCGCGCAAATGCTGCATCATCTCGATCGCGACCTGTCGCCGCAGGCCGTGGGTGAGCTCGAACAGCGCATTGCCGCCGTGAAGCGCGAGCCCGATGGCACCACCGAGCACGAGCGGCGTCTGTCCATGCTGGAGCGCCAGCACGCGTCGCTGCTGCAGCTCACCACGCGACGCGAACGGCTCGTTGGGCAGCTCGAGAGCGTCGGCATCGCGCTGCAGAACCTCAAGCTCGATCTGCTCAAGCTCCGCGCGTCGGGCGTGCAGTCGGCAATCGGAGAAGTGAACAGCGCCACGGTGGAGGCCCGCGCGTTGTCGCGCGACATCGGCCACGTGCTCGAGGCGGCCGACGAGGTACGGAAGATCTAGCCCGTCGCCGCGCCGCGCTGCCTAACGCTGCAGCCAGCCGGATAGGATCGCGCCGATGGTCTCGGGGGCTTCTTCGGGCGTGAAATGCCGGACGTCCGCGATGATGTTGAGCGACGCACCCGGAATCGTCGCGTGGAGGCGCTTGGCCAGGGCCGGCGGCAGGAAGGGGTCGTGTGCGCCCGACACGATCGCCGTCGGCGCGACGATGTCCTTGAGCCGCTGTTGGAGTGCCACCGTCTCTTCGGCGTCCAGCGCCTCGAGGTGCGACACCAGCACGTCGCGGCCGTTAGGCAGGCAGAACGGACGCACGTAAATGTCGATCGAGCGCGCGCCGCTGTCCTCGTGCGCGTAGCCGCGCTCGAGCTCGGAGCGCAGGATCGACAGGATCCACGTCGCCGGGAGAAACCGCGTCAGCGGCAGCGTCGTGCGCGCGAGCTTGAGGGGACGGGTCGGCCAGTCGTCGAACGCCACCGAGTCGATGAGCGCGAGCCGCGCCACGCGGGTGGGATGGCGCACCGCCAGGTATTGCGCGATCCCGCCGCCCAGATCGTGGCCCACGATCGACGCGTACGAGATGCGCAGCGCGTCCAAGAGCCCGATGACGCGCTCGGCGTGCCCTCTGATGCTGAGGTCGCGTCCGTTAGGCGGATCGCTGCGGCCGTAGCCGAGGAGGTCGATCACCACCACGCGGTGGCCGTCGGGGATGAGCGGCGCCACGTCGCGCCACAGGTGCGACGAGGTGGGGAAGCCGTGGATCAGGACGACCGGCTCACCGACACCTCGCGTTCCCGTGGCGTAATAGTACAGGCGCGCGCCACCTACATCGACGAACTCACCCCGCATGTGCGATCATGGGAGCAGTGCCGCGTAAAAGAGGCTGGTGCGGGACGTGCCGCCGGCAGCGATGGTGACGCGGTGCGTTGCCGCCCGGTTAGGCGTGGACGAGCGCATCGGTGCTCGCGGTGTCACGCTCGTCGTGCCCCGATGTCCACTCGACGATCCGACCCGCGATCGCCGACGCGGCCACCGTGTACGGCGAGGCCAGATACAACTGCCCCGGTCCCGACCGTCCCGGGAAATTCCGATTGATCGCCGAGATCGTGACTTCGTCCTTCGTGCGCGACACACCTGGTCCGGCGTTGATGCATGCGCCGCACGACGGCTCGACAAATGTCGCGCCGACGTCCGCGAAGATCCGGTCGTAGCCTCGCGCCTGGCAGTACTCGAATACCTCGCGAGACCCGCACTGGATGAAGCACCGGACGTGTTCCGCCACGTGCTCCCCGCGCTCGAGCGCCTCCGCAAACACGCGCGCGTACATGTCCATGTCTTCCTTCTTGCCCGCGGTGCAGGAGCCGGCGTATGCGATGTCGACGCGCACCTCGCCGGGCAGCTCATCGACGTACAGGCCGTTGCCCGGATCGCCCGGCAGAGCGAGCATCGGGCGCAGCGTCGATGCGTCGATCTCGATCACCTTCACATACGACGCGTCCGGATCCGACGCGAGTCCCGCGCAGAGCGCGCGCGCCGACTCGGCCGACATGCCGCGTTGGGCAACGAGGTAGTCGACGGTGCGTTCGTCGGGCGCGATGATGCCGGTGAACGCGCCGACTTCGGCCGCCATGTTGGTCATCGTCGCGCGCTCGTCCACCGAAAGCGCTTCGACCGCTTCGCCGGCGTACTCGATGATCTGCCCGATCGCCTCACCGCTCTTGATGTACGGGTGGCGCAGGATCTCGAGCATGAAGTCCTTGGCCGTTATGTTAGGCGGCTTCTGTCCGCGCACCACGACCTTGAACGACTGCGGCACTTCGACGCGCACGTCGTTGGTGATCCACGAATTGAAGATCGCCGTCGTGCCAACGCCGAAGGCGATGCAGCCGACGGCGCCCGCGTGCGGCGTGTGTGAGTCCGAGCCGATGATCACCTGGCCCGGCTCCGCATGCGCCTCGAGAATCTTCGAATGACAGATCGCCTCGGACCCCGCTGCCGCGAGTGCGCCGTGGAGGTTGAGGCGATGGTCGAGCTGTCCGTACAGCTTGATGCCTTTCGACGCCGCGAATTCGCGTTGCTTGCTCTCGAGCTGGTTGGCGACGTCGAGGAGACCCATCTGCACGTGCTCGGGCCGCATTACCTGGTCGAGAAACGTGAGATGGTCGCGGAAGAAGAACACCGACGACGGGTCGTTCACCGGCTCGTTGGGCCCGACCAACTGGTCGAAGAAAATCGCCGCCATCGGCGTCACGTACTCGTGGCTGAACCGAATGTCCGTGCGCACGAAGCCTTGATCGCCGGATTTGACGGCCGGCACGCCGATCGCTCCAGTTGCGGGATCGGCCACCCAATGCCGAGCGAAGATTTTCTCGGCGATGGTCATGGGCCGGCGCGGCGTATTCACCTTTGGGACGGAGACCTTCCCCTGCAATCGCGCGAGGTTGTAGTTGAACAGGCCGCCGTACTCGATGATCCCCCGCGAGATGCCGCCCTCGTCCTTCGTGAATTCGGAGAGCGGAATCTCTTCGCCGCGGCGCACGCGCTCGATCAGTCCGAAATCGGTGGATGTGAACACACCGAGGTTCTGACAATTCTCGCGATAAATGCGCTCGATGTTGTCGGCGATGACGAGGCGAATGCCGGCCACAAGCTCTGCGTAAGGCGATTGCTCGCGCGACGATCCTTTGCCGCGGCGCTTGCCGGATACGGATGCGACGAAGTGCCCCCCGCGAACCGAGCCGCGAACGATCGGAAACTCCTCTCCGCTTTTTAGGCCGAGATACGGAAAGTCACCGAGCGTCTCGTCGAAGTAGTAGCAGATGTAAGCGGGCGTGATCTCATCCGTGGAGATGTTGTCGCGCAGCTTGGGGTGAGTCGGCGCCCCCACCGGCGCGTGCGGATCGAACGGAAGATCCTCGCCGGCTAACTGACGTTTGATCAAGGCTGGAGACTCGGTCAGGAACAACACGCGTCCGTCGAAGCGGACGCGATCGGACACCTTGTGGACCGGTCGTGTAAGGAGGCTCTCGATCATGCTCCTGCGCTGAGAGGGTCTTGCCGTCAAGATGACCGTTCGATAACCGGTCCACAAGCCAACTTTGTACCGGCGACGGGACAAACGTTGTTGTCGGCGCTTCCCCTCAGCCGGCGCGGCCGACCCGCGTCGGGTCGGCCGCAGAGTACTGCCCCGGCTACTGGCTGCGGATCCTTCCTACATCATGACGGCGGTCGCGCTTGTCGGATCGCAGGTCTCGCCCGTCACGCCGGCGGTCGAACCGGTTCCGCTTGAGCGCGTGGTGGTCTTGTCGAGTCCGCCGCACGTCGTGCCGAAGGTGACGGCGATCCGCGCGCACGGCGCCGCGATTACCGTGGCGTCTGTCGTGGCGGATCGCTCGACGATCGTGCACCACACCGCGACGATCGCTCCTCAAGTTGCGCCTATCGTAGCGGATGTCGCGCGTATCCGACCGGATGTCGCGACGATCCGAGCGAATGTCGCGCGTGTCGTGCCGGACGTCACGTCCGGCTGGCGGAATGGCCGCTTGCGCAGAGATGGAAACAGCGGTGGTTGCGATACCAAATGCCATTGCGGCGCCCAGGGCCGCGAGTCGTAGCCTTAACATGTTGCCTCCGTCCAGTTCGGTCGCGTGCACCGCACGCTCGGTGGTTCGATAGGTTGACGTCCTCGCGAGCTCGGCGTTAAGGAGCAAGCCGGGAAGGCGCGTGACCAGTGTGAATGGCAACTAGAGCTTGGGAACAGATGACGCTGACCGGTATGGGTAGGTCCCTCTGGCGCGCCGCGAGAAAACTGATATCGTTAGCCCCGTCGGCGGATCGTATTGGGCATTGCCAGCTATTGCGTTGTCCTCCAACGACTTACCGCGATCGACGAGGGCGCTGTGACCGTTCCGACAATGCCGGGCGTACCAGCGCCTGCCCCACCGCCGCCGGCCGAACCGGTCACCTTCCCGCTGTCTTGGCTTCTCAGTACAGCGATATCTCCGATACAGTATCGCGCCAGCGGCGAAGTCGCGCGGTTGACCGGGATGCCGGCGTCTATGGCAGATCTTCCGTACTCTTATGCGCCCGCTTTGTCGCTCGCCTTGTCGCAGCGGCCGGACGGGACGTGGAATGGCGCGATGCTCAGCATTCCCGCCGCTCGAGCGCAGGACTTCGAGGGTGTCGGGACCATTCCTGCCGTTAGGCGGATGGTGGAATACGGATGGGATCGCGAGTCGCCGCCGTTGGTTCGGGCCCGGCGCACCCTGTTTCGATTGTTGGCGGAGGATGATGACGCGGCCCTCATGTTCGAGTTGGGGCCGAGGGGAGGCGGGGGAGAGATCGAGGTGGTGCGGCATGCGAGGGGGATGCTGCGCGAGGCTGCGGCGGCCGCGTTGGCGCAGGCGGGATACGAGGCGGATCCGCGGCTGCGTGGGGCGGCTCGACGGATTGTCGAGCGCTTCGACGCGTATCTCCGATCGCCACTGGCGGAGAAACCGTTCGTGCGTGCGGGGAATCAGCACGTGCTGGCGCCCGAGGCCGCACCTCCGTCCATTTACGCGCTCGTGATGCTCGCGCACATGCCGCGGTTTCGGAATGAGAACTACGACATCATGGAGCATGTGTACGCGTATTTGTCGCAGCCCATGCCGCGCGCGCTGCCCACGCGTGTGGTGGGCAAGCGAGTAGTGTCCGAAACCCACTTGGTGTTAGGCGACCCGTTGCCGCATCGCAGCACGGCGGAGGCCGACTTCGCCGGCGCGCTCTTCTGGCTGGAGACGTTAGCTCGTCTGGGCTTGTTGCGTCGCAACGAGAACTGGTCCAGGTTTTTCGACCACTTTCTCGACGAGCGCGACGAGTTCGGCGTGTGGCGGAAGGAGAAGCGTCCGCCGTCGCTTCGCTCGAGTATTCCCTTCGCGTGGGCGAGTTTCCCGCTCGAGCTGCATCCCTCTCCTGATGCGTTGGCCGCCGAGGTGACCTTTCGGTTGGGCGTGATCGCGCGGAGCTCGGGGCGCGCGATCGAGCTGGTCTGAGCTGTCACCGCACCCTCCCGACGCGCGATACAGTCACCGTTTCTGCAGCCGCTCCCGCGCGGATGACGAGCGTGGTGTTCGACGCGCCGAACGCACGACCAGTTGGGCCGAAGCGGATTGTATCGCGACTTGCCGTCAGCCGTGACCGAAAATCTCCCATGAGCGCATGGCGCAGCACGGTGTCGCGATCGACGATCACCGTGACGGTGGCGAGCGTCGCATCGACGACGACGAGCGCCACGCTCGCGTGGGCGAGTGATGCGTCGCGCGCGGACGCCAGCGTCGAGCGCAAGGTGGTGGCGGCTGCGCGGGCGGTTGCACGATCGCGAGACCGTAGGGCGGGCGGCGCTGCGATTGCGGCGAGCGTGCTGACGATGGTCAGGGCGGCGAGCAGCTCCCACAGGGTATGAGCGTTGCGCATGCTACCTCTCGGAGGTCGACGCGCGTGAGATACCGCTCTCGGGCAAAATCTCCATGAGCAAAAAACGGAAGGGAGGAGCAAAGCATTGCGTGAGCGGCGCTGGCGTGGGCGTGCGTCGAGCGCATATGGTTCGGATGGCGCGAGTTGCGCGGCGGCGGTGGGCTATCCGAGAGGGCGCATGAAGATCACCATCGAGTACTGCACGCTTTGAAACTACGAGCCGAGGGCCACCAGGTTGGCGGCCGAGCTCAAGAAACGGTATCCGGACGCGGAGCTCACGCTGCAGCCATCGCGCGGCGGGCGGTTCGAGGTGTCGCTCGACGGGGCGCCGATCTTCGAAAAGTCGAAGCTCGGCCGCCACGCCAAAGAGGGTGAGATCGTCGGCTTGATCGAGCGCGCGGGGGGCGGCCGTGTCCCGTAGCCGCCATCCCGGCGCCCCAGCGTTAGGCACTGGCATCGATGCGCATCGCGATTTCGACGGGCGGCGGTGACGCGCCTGGACTGAACGCCGTCATCCGGGCCGCGGTCCTGTCCGCCCTTGGCCTCGGATGGGACGTGTTAGGCATCAAGCGCGGGTACGCCGGCTTGTTAGGCGAAGACGAGGTCGTGCCGCTCACGCGCGAATCCGTGCGCGGCATCGCCCACATGGGCGGCACGATCCTGCGCACCACGAGTCGCGGCGACCCGTTCCACTACCCGGCCGTCGGTCCCGACGGCGCGTACTGCGAGGTCGACCGGTCCGACGAGCTCATCGAACGCGCCGGCAACTTGGGCGTCGATGCCATGATCATCATTGGCGGCGACGGCTCGCTGCGCATTGCCCAACGGTTGTTCGAGCGCGGGCTCAAGGTGGTGGGCGTCCCGAAGACGATCGACAACGACGTCAGCGGTACCATCACGACGTTCGGCTTCGACACCGCGGTGAACACGGCGCTCGAGGCGATCGACAAGCTGCACACGACCGCGGAAAGCCACGATCGCGTCATCGTGATGGAAGTGATGGGCCGCGACTCCGGATTCATCGCGTTGCACAGCGGTGTGGCGGGCTCGGCCGATGTGATTCTGATTCCGGAGATTCCCTACGCCGTCGAGAAGGTGTGCGAGAAAATTCACTCGCGTGACCGTGCCGGTCGCTACTTTTCGATCGTCGTCGTGGCAGAGGGCGCTCGACCGGTCGGCGGGAGTGTATCGGTGATCGGCGAATCGCTGCCGGGCGGCGATCTTCGGTTAGGCGGAGTGGCCGACAAGCTGGCGCGCGAGATCCAGACGCGTACGGGCAAGGAGTGTCGCTCGCTGATCTTGGGACACCTGCAGCGCGGCGGGATGCCGACAGGCTACGATCGCTTGTTGGCCACACGGTTCGGCGGCGCGGCAGTGCGGGCCATCGCGGCGGGATGCTTCGGACAAATGATGGCGTTGCAATCGCCTCACATAGTGTCCATCCCGATCGTCGACGCGTTGGCCCAACCCAAACGAGTCGATCCGTCGCACGACGTCGTGATGACGGCACGGGCGACCGGCGTCTCTTTCGGCGACTAGCGGGGCCCCAGGAACCCGATCGGCCCAGTCCAGCCACTCGGACGGTCATGTCCGGACAATAGGACACCGGGCGTCGGGCGCGGCAGTTGTGCATTGGCAAGCTACTGTGCCGCAACTAGTTATATAGTGTAGAAATCGCTGTGATCATGGCACTGGCCGTGCAGACCCGCTGGTGCGTGAGACCCAGCAGGTTCGGAGGTTCGATGACCCGCTTCGCCTTGATTCTCCTTCTCGCCGTCGCTGCGCCCTCTGCGGCGCAGTCGGTGGGGCAGGGGCAAAACGGCGATCAGAGCGCGACCGAGCACCGGCCGCCGCCGGGGATGTGCCGCATCTGGATCAACGGCGTCCCGGCGGAACGTCAGCCGGCGCCCACTGACTGCGCGACGGCCATGCGCCGCCGCCCGTCGAACGCGCACGTCATCTTCGGCGACGAAGTGCGCGGAACGCGCGTGCCGCGTCCTCCACAGTTCACGGAGCCGCAGTCCAACCAGCAGCCCAACCGGCAGCCCAACGACCCGAAGGCCAACGATCGCCGGCCTAACGAGCCGCGGACGGTGGATCCCAACGCCGCCGATCCGCACCCCGCGCCACCGCGCGTGCAGCCGCCTCCGCAGCGTCCGCCCGTGCGTTTGCCGCCGCGACCTGTCGCGAAGCCGCACAAGCCGGGCGGGCCGCCGATGTCGCGCATCCGGATTCACTAGTCCCAGCTTCCCTCGGCGTCGCGCGTGCCACAAGCTTCGCTCGTGGCACGTGATTCGTCGCAATTCCGCCGGCCGCTCGACCACGGGCTTCCTCCTGATCACGACGCGTTCGTTGCGGCCGAGCCGCCGACGGGGCGCGTCATCGTCATTGCGCCCACGCGTGCGGCGTGCGAGACGATCGAGATCGCGATCGGTCTGCACTTGGAGACGCTCCTCGAGCGCGAACACGGCGCAGAGATTCGCGAGCTCGCGGGCACCGGCAAAGGATTCGGCATCGTCGCCGGCACCGGCACCGGAAAGACGCTCGCCATCCGCACGATGGCTGAGACGATACTCGGCGCTCCATTGCGTGTGGGGGTCGTCAACCGCGAGCGCGAGGCGACGCCGGACACGCCCACCTGGAACGTCGTGATCGTCACCACCGGCATCGCACGCCGGTGGTTCCAGGACGGCGACATTCTGCAACGGGACACGCTCATCGTCGACGAGATCCACCAGACGTCGGCCGAGCTCGAGCTGTGTCTTGCGTTAGGCAAGCGCGTCGGCTGCCGGTTCATCTGGCTCTCGGCCACAGTCGACCCGACGTTTTACGCGCGCTATCTGTCGTCGCAGACGGTGCTCGAGACGCACGCGTTCGATCCGGAGAGAGCCGCGAAAGTCGTGGTGATCAACAGGCATCCCATCGAGTTTCTGGACGAGCGATTCCTCACGCGCGTGCAACGCGAGCGCCGCGGTGTGGGCGTGTTTCTGCCCACGCGCGCCGCCGTCGAGGATGTGGCCGGCATGGTCCACCGGCGCTCGGCACGCATCGAGAGCGCGTTCTACCACGGCGGCGAGCCGATCCGTGTGATCCGCCCGTTCCTCGATGGCGAGGTTCGCAAGCCGTACGTGCTGGCCATGACCGCAGCGGGCCAGAGCGCGCTCAACGTGCGCGGGCTCGACACGGTCGTGATCGACGACACGCGATTCGCGAATCTCATCGAGCATGGCCGGAACGTGCTCACGCGCGTCCACCTCGGCGCCAACGAGATTCTGCAGATGGCCGGTCGCGTGCACGGGCGCGTGGAAGGCGGGCGCGTGTTCATTCTCAGCGACCGCGACATCGAATTCCGCGCGCTGCGCCCAACGGAACCGGATTTTCAGCTGGCGGGTGACTCCGAGCGCGTGGCGCTCACGTGCGCCGATCTGGGGGTGCGCGCGGACGAGCTCGATCTCCCGGTTCCGTTAGACCGGGTTGCCTACCGCGGCGCCGTGGCGCGACTCGAGCAGCGCGGCATCGTCGAAGGCGGCCGGCTCACGTCGTACGGCAAGTCGGTCGAGGCGCTGCCGGTGGAGCGGCCGTGGGCCGAGCTGCTGGTGCACGCGGACGATGATCTCGTTCCATATATCGCGGTCGCGGCGTCCATCGAGTCGCTGCACCGCATGACGCGCGACGAGCGCGATCTCGACGGGCTGATCGTACCGGGCAGCGATCATCTCACCGCGTACAACCTCTACGCCGAGGCGTATCGGCGGCACGGCTCGGTGGGCGAGGTCTACGGGTTGCCGCGACACGTGTTCGGCGACGCGATCGACGAGTGGGCCGAGCGGCGCGGCGCGCTCGTCAAGGCCATCGAAGACGCAGCGTTAGGCATGGCGAGCATCTATCGGGCGATCGGGCTGCCGCTGCCGTCGCGGATGACGTTGGCCGGCGACGCGGTGTATGGCCGGTTCGCCGACCTGGTCGCGCGCATCATGCCGTTCGACCTGGTGATCGGCGAGCAGACCGCCGACGGCGAGGAAGCGCGCGTGTCGAAGGGCAGCGTGTGCGGCAGCTGGGGCGCGGTCGCCGGCTCGCTGCGGTACTTCGCGGACCGGTCCGGCACGCCGCGCGCGGCCATCGAGGGGACGCAGATCTCGCTCGACCTCGTGCGCCGCTACTCTTCGTTAGGCGAAGCCGAGCTCGTCTACGATCCCGCCCGCAAGCGCTCCGCCCTCGCGGTGACGCGGCGGACGAGGTACCACGGATTCGAGCTCGGGCGCGAGCGCGAGCCGGTGGACACGTTTCCCGAGGCGCTGGCCGCGCAGGCGCGGCACGTGCTTGCCGAGGCCCTCGCGCGCGGCGAGGCGCGGCATCCCGCGGTGCGTCAGAACCATCACGCCGTCGACGAGCTGCGCGACGTGTACCGCCGGTCGGGCGGCCTCACGCCACGGTTAGGCCTGGCGGAGCTGACGGCGCTCTACGAAAGCAAGCTCGCCGGCGTCCGGTCGATGGACGAGTTTCGATCCGCGGATCTGCGACTGGATCCCGACGCCATGGTACCGGCGCCCGAGCGCATGCGTTGGATGGCGCTCCCATCCTCGGCGCCCATTCGCGGACACGAGGTGCCGGTCGAGTACGAGGTCGATGACGAGGGCACCGGCGTGATTCGCCTGCGGTTGCCCGAAAAGCTGGCGCGGACACTCGTGGCCTCCGAGCTGCCGGTGCTCGACCGTCCGGTGCGATTCGTCGTCACGCGCGGGCAGCGCGGCGCGGTTCGCGCGACGACGCTCGAGGAATTGCAGGAATTACTCGACTTGCCGTGGTCCCCGGGCGAGCGCGCACCTGATGGACGCGACCGGCATCGCGGTCCCCCACGCCACCAGCGGCACGACCGCCGCGGGCGGCGCCGCCGCTGACGGCCGGCGCAATCTCGGTTAGGCGCCGGCGGGCGGGTCGTCGATGTCGGTGACGTAGCGCTCTTCGCGGAACGGCACGAAGCCGCGCGCCCGATAGTTAGGCAATGCGCGCGGGCTGTCCAGCGTGCACGTGTGCAGCCAGACGCGTCGCGCGCCGTCGGCCCACGCCTCTCGCACGGCGCGCGTGAGCAGCTGCTTGCCCCAGCCCTGCCCCGTCCGCTCCGGCATGAGCCCAAAGTACACGATTTCCGTGTCGCCGGACTCGCTGCGGCGGAGCTCGAAGTAGCCGGCGGGCGCGCCATCGAGCCACGCCACCCACAACGTCACGCCGGGCGACGCAAGGTAGGTCACGATCTGTGCGTCGCTCCAGTCCAAGCGATCCCGCCAGTAGTGCTTGCGCCCAACTTCGGAATACAGGTAGCGGAAAAACGAGGGTGGGCACGCGTGCACGCGCGCAACCTGCAGCCGCTCGTCGGCTTCGGCGCCGCGAAGTTGGCCGGGCCCGGTGAGCTCCAAATAGGTGCGAGTGACGGTAACGGGAGGCATCGAATGGCCGGAAGGCGAGGTCGGTCCTCAAGATAACGAGCCGCTGGCCGGCCTGTGGGTAGTGGACCGCGCGGTCCACTATTGGTGGTTAGAGAATCGTCAGCGCCTTGTCGTAGATTTGCCAACTATAATGTAACGCATTGTTTACAAAGGATTTAGAGATGCCGCCCCGGAGCCATTGCGTTTAGGACCGATCGGTCTTATCATACGCCACCATGAAAGACCGCCGAATGCAGATCGTGGAAGCCGCGACAGCCGTGATGGGTCGCCAAGGATTCCAGCAAACGTCCGTCGAGGACGTGATTCACGAAGCTGGGCTCTGCGGCAAAGGCCACTTCTATCACTACTTCAAGTCGAAGGAAGAACTCGGCTACGCGGTGTTGCTCCACCAGTTCGATGTGTTCGCCGAAACCGGTCTCGCGGTGCTGCGAGACCCCATGCTGGCTCCGCTTGCCCGGTTAGACGAGTTCATCGACTGGATCGTGGAGAGCCACGCCGAGCGCGGCTGCTGCGAGGGTGTCAGCCCATGCGGCGCGCTGGCAACGGAAATGGCCGAACAGCACGAAGGTTTTCGCAAACACGTCGACGCACTGTTCGAGCGATGGACCGGCCAGTTGCAAGCGCTGTTCTGGGAAGCACGACCGCAGATGGTGGATGATGTCGATACCGAAGCGTTAGCACGATTTATCGTCGCCACCCTCGAGGGCGCGCTGTTCATGTCTCGCGTGAAACGCGACGTCGCTGTGCTCGAAGATGTGGCAACTGGTCTCAGGCGTTTCGTGATGTGCCATGTGCGAGCGGACGAGCAGCGCGATGCAGCCGTCCGAGACTTGGTGGGCACGGAGCGGTCGGTGGGGAAGGAGAGTGGCCGATGATGACAAAAGAGAGAGTGCAGTCGCGCGAGGACATGGCTCCTCTGCGCGCTCGGCCCACCGAGGCCACGGCACCGGTGGTCGAAATAGAGAGCGCACCGACCGATCCGCGCGAGCGTCGCGCGATGTTCGAGGCGGAAGTGCTCTCGCAGTTGGACGCGTTGTTCAGCTTCGCGCTCAAGTTGTCGCACGCGCGGGACGAGGCCGAAGATCTCGTCTCCGAAACGGTGTTGCGGGCGCTCGAGCGGTGGGAGCAGTATCGCCTGGGTACGAACGCGCGCGCGTGGTTGTTCACGATTCTCTACCACGTGTTCGTTAGCCGTCGCCGTCGTGTTACGTCGCGCGAGCTGCCGCTGCCGGAGGAGATCGACGGCTGGTCGGGCAACGAGGTTGTCGGCGACGCGGATCCGGAAGGCCAGTTCTACGATTCGTTCGTGGACGACGAGGTGACGCGCGCCATCGACGCGCTGCCCGAGGAATATCGGACGGCGGTTGTGCTGAGCGACGTGCACGGGCTGCGCTATGCGGAGATCGCGGAGATTCTCGGCGTGCCGGAAGGCACGGTGAAGTCGAGACTGTTCCGCGGGCGGCACATTTTGCAGAAGAAGCTCGTCGATTACGCAACCGAGATGGGTTACATCAAGGGTCGCGGCAAGCAAACGGCAGGCGTCTAAACGAACGATTTCGCGGGAGCCGGCGTCGCGCACGAGCGCGGCGCCGGCTCTCGTCGTTTTTCAGCGACTGACGACGAGGCGGTCTTCGGTGAGTTTGCGGCGATGCCGCGCCGCTTTGGCACGATTGCCGCACGACGACATGTCGCACCAGCGGCGTCGCCCGTTTTTTGTTTCGTCGAAAAACACGCGGGGACAACGCTGATCGGCGCAGCGGCGCACACGCACGAGCTCGCCCAACACGAGCGCATCGGCGGCCGACTCCACCACGGGAATCATCAAGCCGGCGAACGCGTCGCCTACCGGAACGAAGCTGCGCACAAACTCTCCGTCCGGGCGGCTCTCGAGACGGCGAACACCCGCGCTCCGGCCCAACACACGATTGATTTCGCGTACGGCGTTCTGCCGGATGTCATGCACTGTGATGCCACGCTCGGCCAATGCGCGCAGCACCGCGCGGACGCGTCGCGCATCCGCGAGTGCCGCCGTCGCGCCCGCGGGCTGTTGCTGAGCGCGCCGCCGAATTCCAGACGCGCGCTCGGCATCGAGCACGGAGGCGGCTTCGAGCCAGCCGAGGAGCGCGTCGAAATCGCGCAAGGCGTCGGTACGGACGCCGCGGTGCAGATCATCTGTGTTGACGAAATCCAGCCACAGCCGCTCACCGAGGAAAACGAATTGGCGAGCTGAATGTGTGACAGGTCTGGGCATGGCGGGACATGGCGAGCGGGGATTCAAGTCTATCCGCGCCGCTGGCGCGTTGCAAGACGCGCCGTTTTCCACATTGTAAGCCGCGAAAATGTGCTAAGCGAGCACCGCGTCCGACGATGCGAGGAGCGCCGGCAACGAACCTGACGGCGTTTTTACGCACAGCGGTTTCACGATGACGATGCTAAACGTAGAGCCCGCGCCTGGTTCGCTGCGCAGATCGAGGGAGTATCCCATGAGCTGACACAGCGCGCGCGAGATGGCGAGGCCGAGCCCCGTTCCGCCGTATCGGCGCGCAGTGCCGACGTCGGCTTGCTCGAAGGCCTCGAAGATTTTCTCCTGGCGGTCGGCCGGAATGCCGATGCCGGTGTCGATCACGTCGATTCTCGTCGCGCGCGACGTTGCGGCGTCGGCGCGCACGTGGATGCTTACGCTGCCGTGTGCGGTGAACTTGAGCGCGTTGCCGACCAGGTTGATGAGCACCTGGCGCAGCCGTTGGGCATCGGTGTCGAGCGGCAGCAGCCCGGATGGCACGTGCGCGATGAGCTCGACGTCGCGGCCCTGCGTTTGGGCGTCGAACTGCGACAGCGTGCTCGCCACGAGCTCGGCCAGGTCGACGGACGACAGCGAGAGCGTGCCGCGCCCGGCCTCGATCTTCGAGAGGTCGAGCAGGTCGTTGATCAGGCCGAGGAGGTGCGTTCCGTTAGACGAGATGCGCTCGACGTACTCGCGGTCCTGCGTGTTGATAGTGGATCGCTTGGACTTGAGCAGCACGTTCGAGAAGCCGATCACCGAGTTGAGCGGTGTGCGCAGCTCGTGGCTCATGCGCGCGAGGAAGTCGCTCTTGGCACGGTTCGCCGCTTCGGCTGAATCCTTGGCCACGCGCAGCGCATCCTCGATGCGGGAGCGCTCGGCGATTTCCGACTGCAGGTCGGTGACAGCGCGCGAGAGCTCGTTGGTGCGAACGGAGACCAGCACCTCGAGCTGCTCGCGCACCTGGCGCAGCGCGTTCTCGGCACGCTTGCGGTCGTCGATGTCCGTGCAGGTGCCGATCCACTTCACGATGCGTCCATCGCCGTCGCGCACGGCAACGGCACGGCCCAGATGCCATCGGTACACGTCGTCGCTCGCGCGGCGGAAGCGGTACTCGGCGTCGAAGTCGGTGCCGTCGTTGCAGCTCTTGGTCCACCGTTCGGTGACGCGATCCACGTCATCGGGATGGACCGCGGCGTGCCACGCCCAACCGAGGCTTTGCTGTTGCGTTAGGCCCGTGTAGGCGTACCAGTTTTGGTTCAAGTAGTCCGTATAGCCGTCCGGGCGCGCGGTGAACACGATCTGCGGCAGCGCTTCGGCCATCGTGCGGTAGCGCTGTTCGTTCGCCTCGAGCAGCGCGCGCGTCGACTGCTCCTCGAGATGCGCCATGCGCTCCTGCTCGGCGCGTTTGCGC
>DATJET010000112.1:0-3010 GCA_035496295.1 Gemmatimonadaceae bacterium | reverse complement strand
AGGAGCTGACGGATGAGCAGGTCCGCGTCACGCTCTCCACGGTCGCGCGCCACATCGTACTCCGCGCACACGCGATCCACGATCTCGCCAAAGGGCACACCTTCGCACACCAGCGCCCAGATGCGGCTGCCGACATCGTTCAGCGCGTAGTAGCGACCCCGCTCGACATCGAGGAGCACCATCTCCTCGCGCTCTGTCGTCGCCCGCACCTGCGGCGTGCGCACGAACCGCGACGTGCTCGTCATCGCGGCGTGCTCTCGTTCCCTATGGCGATACCACATCCCGGCCTGCCTGTGTTGGCGCGTGAGCAACGTGCGCTCGACCCTGTACCGCCAACAGCTACCCTGTGCGCGAAATCATCACGCAGTGCGATGAAACGTCACTCAGTGCGCACATTGGGTTGAACCAGCGCCGCAAATCGCTCGAGCTGCGCCTGAAACCCGCCGTGGATACGCAGCGATGTCGGCGACGCGTTGCAGTACCGCGCCAGCAGATTCGCTGCCGCGGCCGCGGACTGGAAACCCAGGTTCGCAGCCACCTGCTTCGGCCGCCGCCCGAGCACATCCAATTGCCACGCCGCGTGCAACGCCACGCACCAGCCGATGATCCGGTGCGCCGGCGGCAGCGCCGCCTGCGCCAACCGGCTCTCGATCGTCCGAGGCGTCACGCCGAGCAGCGTCGCCGCTTGCCCAACGTGGAGCCGTGGGGACGGCGCGACGGCGCACAATACCAGGAAGCCACGGACCGCTCGCGGCACGAGCGGCCCGATCCGTTCCAGCATGACCAGATCCGCACGCGTCTCCCGATCGCCGCCTAACGCAGCCATGAGCGCATCGCCGAGGGGTGCCACACCGCGCAGGCTTACGCGCGCGGGCACGCGCGCCGCGGCGAGCTGAATCACATCATCAGCCGCCGCGTCCGCGAGCGACACGCGCGCCACCACCACAGGCGATTGGGCGCGAGCCGCGACGTCGGCTAACAGTGGAATGACCGACGCCCCGACGCGATCGCGCGGCTCGGCGACCACCACGCGAACGTCGGCCGCCGCGAGCATCGATCGTAAGGCGTCGACGCGCTCGTACACCCGCACCGGCATGCGTCGCCCGATCATGCGATGGATCGCGACGCGATCACCGTCGTCGAGAATCAACGCGGCCACCATCGCTACACCCGGCGCGCACTACAACGTCATACAACGAAGCATGGACGAGCCCGCCTGGCTCGCGTAGCTTGCCGCCCAACGCAGCTCGAACCGGCGCCGACGGAATACCACGTGAGGCTCCCGATGTCCTTCGCCCAACGAAAGCGTGCCACCCGTCACGTCGCGGGCTGCGCGGTGCTTGCGTTGGGCATCGCCTGCGGCACGCCGCACGATCCGGCCCGCGATCGCACGCTCGTCATCGCGCTGGCCGCGGAACCGGTCGTGCTCCTGCCGCCGCTCATCGCGGAGACGCCCGGTTTCGTGGTGGCCGATCAAATGCTCGAGCGTCTCGCCGAGCCCGACTCGACGCTCGACATAATGGGCGACCGCGCCTTTCGCCCTCGTCTCGCTGAGAGTTGGGCGTGGGCGCCGGATTCGCTGTCCATTGCGTTTCGCATCGATGCAAACGCACGGTGGCACGATGGTCCGCCCGTCACCGCGCGCGATGTCCGCTTCACCTTCTCGCTGTACACTGACACGGCAGTCGCATCGCCTGCGGCGGCGTTGCTCGCCAACATCGACTCGGTGCAAGTGCGCGCCGAACGCGTGGCTGTGTTCTGGTTTCACCAACGACACGCGCAACAATTCTTCGACGCCACGTACCACATGCGCATCCTGCCTGAGCACGTGCTCGGCGCCACGCCGCGAGCGTCGCTGCGCGCGAGTGCATTCGCGCGCGCCCCCACTGGAAGTGGCCCGTTCCGGTTCGCGCGATGGATGCCCGGGCAGCTCGTCGAGTTGACCGCGGACACCGCGTATCGCCGCGCACACCTGCCATTCGATCGTTTGATCTTCACGATCGCGCCCGAGCCGGCGGCAGCGCTCGTGCGCGCGCTCGACGGCGAGATCGACGTGCTCCCGTATGTCCGAGCGGCGGACATCCCGCGCGTCGAGAGCTCGCTCACGCTGGTCCCGCTCCGATGGCCGTCGTTGTCGAATGGTCTCGCGATGCTGGACCTGCGCGATCCCGTGCGCCGCAGTCATCCGCACCCCGTGTTCGGCGACCGTTCCGTTAGGCGGGCGCTCACGATGGCCGTCGACCGGGCGCGTGTCGCGAGCTCCGCGTTGGGCGAAGGCGCGGTGCCCGCTTCGGGACCGCTCCCGATGGCGCTGCTGCACGCCGTCCCATCCGAGCTTGCACCATTCGATGCCGCCGCGGCTGCGGCGCTGCTCGACAGCGCCGGCTGGCGCCTCGCGCGCGGCGCGAGCACGCGTCATCGCGGCGCCATCGCGCTCCGGTTCGCGCTGCTTGTTCCGTCCACGGCGACCGCCGGCCAGCGCGCGGCCGTGTTGATACAGGATCAATTGCGCCGTGTCGGAGTGCAGATGGACATCGAACCAATCGACAATGCTGCACTCGCTGCGCGACTCTCGGCACATCGCTTCGACGCTGCGCTGATCGAACTGGACTGGGATCCGAGCCCACTCAGCGCCCGACAACTGTGGGGCACACCCGCCGACGCTTCCGCGGAGAGCGCGAACTTTGGCGGATACGCGAGCCGCGAGTTCGACGCTGCAATAAAATCCGCCGCCGCCGCGATCGACTCGAGCGCCGCGCGCTCCGCAACGTCTCGAGCATGGCGGACGCTCGTCCGCGACGCGCCTGCGATCTGGCTCTACGATCTCCAGGAGGTTGCCGCCGTTCGGCGCTGCATCCATCCGCGCGGCGTACGCGCCGATGCATGGTGGTCCGCACTGTCCGCGTGGACCATCGCCGCCGGCTGTCCGCCCGACTGACGCCGACCTTGACGAACCGGACTCATGCGGCATCATTGCAACGAGAGTCCTGTCGCGCTCGCTTTCTGCAAC
>DATJET010000111.1:0-27732 GCA_035496295.1 Gemmatimonadaceae bacterium | reverse complement strand
GATCCTCGCGTGCCCGCGTGGATGCCGGCCAAGTTCGCTGCGCGCCTCGAGGCCGCCACCGCGAGCGGGAAGCCGGTGCTCTTACGAGTCGACTACGACGCGGGCCACGGCTTCATCGACGCAACCCAGCGGCAACGCGAGGTGTGGCTCGCCGACGACCTCGCGTTTTGGCTCTGGCAGTCTGGCGATTCAGCATTTCAACCGAAACGGTAGCCTGATATGACCCCGCGGGCTCCCGTCCGCCGTCGTATTGCGGCCTGCCTCGTTATCACGCTGGCATCGGTGACGCCTGCGGTGCGGGGCAGGCTGCCCATCGTCCGCCCAAATCCGAACACCGAACGCGCCGGCGTCCTTCGCGACGGCGTCCTGACCGTCGCGCTCGAAGCGAAGAAAAGCACGTGGCGTCTCGACGGGCCCGATCATCCGCCAATGACCATCGAGGCATTTTCGGAGCCGGGCAAGGCGCCGCTCCTGCCCGGGCCACTCATACGCGCGCCAATGGGAACGGAGATCCGGCTATCGATCCGTAACTCACTGGACGTCCCGCTCACGTTCTTTCAACCAGCGGCGATCCGCGGCGGCCCGGATGGGTTCGGCGCCAGGGATTCCGTCGTTGTTGCGCCGGGCGCGGTGGGACTGTTGGCGACGAAAGCGTCCGTGCCCGGGAACTACGTGTACCGGGCCACCACGCCTAACGGGACCAGCAAAGCGTGGAAGCTCGCCGGTCTCCTCGCCGGTGGGTTCGTGGTCGATACCGCCCAGACTAACGCGCCACGCGATCGCGTGTTCGTGATCATGCAGGCCATGGACTCCGCATTCACGGCGTACACCGACTCATCTAACGGAGATCTTCGTCACGCGCCCGCAGGAGTAGCGCGAATCGTCTACACCATAAACGGTCGCTCGTGGCCGAACACCGAGCGGATCGCCGCGACCGTCGGGGACTCGCTCCATTGGCGGGTGATCAACGCGACGTTCGACGTGCACCCGATGCATCTCCACGGCTTCTACTTTCGCGTCGACGCGTTCTCGGGCCCATTCGCTCCCGCACCCGGAGCAATGGTCGTCACGCAGCCCATGACGCCGTTTTCCGCGATGTCGATGTCGTGGTCACCGGACCGGCCGGGCAATTGGCTTTTCCATTGTCATTTCGCGCTGCATCAGCTGCCGGATTCTCTCTCGAGCGCAGAGAACGATCCATACCGGCGGGACATGGTGGGTCTGGTACTTGGAGTCAGTGTCGCGGATGGCCGAGGGATGCATGAGGTCCCTCAGCCGGCGGCCGCCCGACATCTCCGCCTGATCGCCGTCGCCGACAGCCTTGACACGAGCGAGCACGCCTCCGACGCGGGCGCACGGAGCTCGATACCTCTGCACCAATTCGCGGCTGATTCCGTGCCGTCTATGCACTTCGTGCTGGAAGAGAACGGGCACGCCGTCGAGACCGCGCGCGATTTCAGTCCCGAGATCGATCTGACGAAGGGTGTGCCCGTCTCGATCATGATCGTGAACCATCTCGGCGAGCCGACGAGCGTGCACTGGCACGGCATCGAAATCGAGAACAGCTACGTGGACGGCGTGCCGGGCTTCAGCGGCGCCGGTCATCACCTAGCGCCGGCGATCGCGCCCGGGGATTCGTTCGAGGCTCGGTTCACGCCGCCGCGCGCGGGCACATTCATGTATCACGCGCACTTGGATGAGGTGCGGGAGGAGCTCGGCGGTCTCGAGGGCGCGCTGATCGTCCGTGACTCCGGCGTTGCTTCCCCGGTCGACGATCACGTGTTCTTTCTGAAAGGGCTTCTCAACGACGCAACGCATCCTCGCGAGATCAACGGCGAAAGGAATCCTGACACGGTCGTACTGCACGTGGGTCGCCCGGCGCGGCTCCGGTTGATCAACCTCTCCACCGCGGACCCGGTCCCGTTTTTCTGTCTCACCGCGCGGCCTGACAGCACGCTGATTGGTGCGAAGGACACGATGATCGTGAACTGGCGACCGGTAGCGAAAGACGGCTTCGACCTCCCGAGCGCGATGCAGTCGCCACGTCCGGCTCGACAGATGATCAGCATGGGCGAGACGTACGACTTCGAATACACGCCGCAACGCACCGGCACCCTGCGCCTGGAGGTTCGCACCAGACAACTCGTCGTCAGGGTGCCGATTCGCGTCGATCAGTGAATGGGAATTAACGGTGGCCTCGCCGCGGCCGTCCGAGGCGCGGTTCGTATCGCTGTTCTTCGATGAGGAACCATGACTGATGCGAGTGGCATCGCCCCGCCCCCGACCGCGGCGCTCGATCCGGGCATGCATCGCGCCGTTGACGCTCGAGCGCGAGACCGATGGTTCTTCACCATTGCCGCGATCGCGGTTAGTGCGATCGTTTTCGCCGGCTTCGCGCGGACCTACTACCTCAAGGCCTGGTTCCACACGCCGGCGCTGCCCTGGCTGCTGCACCTGCACGGCGCGGTAATGACGTCCTGGTTTCTCCTGTTCGTTGTGCAGGCTCGCCTGATCGCGGCGCGCCGGATCAAGATGCATCGCCGCCTCGGCGTGGCCGGCGCGATGCTGGCGGCGCTGGTGGTGGTCGTGGTAACAGCTGTCATCATCGAAACCCAGCGGCGCGCGGTCCGGCTTGGGCATCCGCATCTCCCCGGCATGGCGTTCCAGTTAGGCATCGTGCTGGTATTCGCCATCCTCGTGACTGCGGCGATCGCCCTGCGTCGTCGCAGCGATGTGCACAAGCGCCTGATGCTGCTCGCCTGCCTCAGCATCCTGTCGCCGGGAATCGTGCGCATTCCGCTGCACGCCATCCAAGCGGGCGGTCTGTTCTCGCTCATCGGCATCCTCGATGCGTGCATTATCATCTGTGCTGTTGTCGATGCACTCAACCATCGCCGCTTGCATCCAGCGTTCGTGTGGGGCGGCCTGCTGATCATCCTCTCGCAGCCACTGAGTATGCTGTTGGGCGCCACGTCCGCCTGGATGCATGTCGCCCGGATGTTGGTCTCGTGATGCAGGTGCTGCCTAACCCGCGGCATCTCGGCTGAGTCATTCGGTCGTTGACGTAGCTACCGGGCTCATTCGTACATCGCCTCGGGCTCGGCACGTGCCAACTCTACCAGGAAGTCCGCGATCCGTCGGCATACAGCATCGAAGTACCGACGGCCCTTGTCTGCCGTTGCCTTAGCGGGATTCCCGACGCCGGTGTCGTCCGTCACCTGCGTCCAGCGGCGCGGCGCCCACGCCCAGCCCTCACGAAGCCCGCGCACGCGGAATCGGCGCGCTGTGCCCGGACCGGCAGTCTCCAACGGCGCTACGAGCTCGGGCGCAATCGCCATCATCAGGCTCGTCTCGAGCTCGCCCGCGTGATCTCCCGGCTCGTCAAAAAACGCTTTCGCATCCAGACAGGTGTAATAGTTGAGCGCACAAAGAAACATGGATGTCACGGGCTGTAGCTCGCGGACCATCTGCCGGAAATCGTTTCCGCCATGCCCGTTGAGCACCACGAGCTTTCGCACGCCGTGGGGCGCCAGGCTGCGCACTACGTCGCCCAACACCAGCGCTTGCGTGCTCGGGTTCATGTTCACGCAGTGCGCAACGTCCAACTGGCCGGTGTTCACGCCGAACGGAATCGCCGGCAGCACGACCACGCGCGCGCCATCATCCCAGGCCAGCCGAGCCGATTCGGCCGCCACGGCTTCGGATTCGATGATGTCCGTGGCGTACGGCAAATGCGTGTTGTGCGCCTCGGTCGCGCCCCACGGAAGCACGGCTAGCTCATAGTGGGCGTCGCGTACAATTGCCCACGTGGACTCACCAAGGATGTAAGGACGGCCGGTCACTGATCGTCGTCGAGAGAAGGGAAATCGAAGATGTCGCGCGGCGCGCACGGCCGCCACGGAGCCGGTCTGCATCTTGACTCTGGGACGACACTTGCGCACGCTTTGGGCGACCCTCGCGACTCACGAGCGGGTCGCGAGGCTGGAGGATGCGATGACGCAGCGAGAGGAGTTTGCAATGGATGAGGTGACGCTTGCCCCGCGTACGCCTGCGGGCCCGCCGGACGGTGGCAAGTACGTCTATTGCATTGTGCGCACTGAGGCACCGTGCGAGTTCGGCGCGATCGGAATGGGTGGGGAAGGGAGACGCGTCTACACCGTCCACCACAGGGATCTCGCCGCCGTGGTCAGCGACACACCGATCGTGATTTACGACCCGACACGCGAAAACGTGCTGGCGCACGAGTTCGTGAACGAGACCGTGATGCGCGAGCATACGGTGATCCCCATGTCGTTCGGGACCGTGTTTCGCTCCGAGGAGGACGTGACGGAGCTCCTGCGCTCGACTTACCAGGCGTTCAGCGACGTCCTGGACAAGATGCGCGACAAGATCGAGTTCGGTCTCAAGGTACTGTGGGACCGCGAGCAGGTCATCGCGACGCTCGAGCGCACGAACGAGGAGATCGGCCGGCTCAAGGAAGAGATCGAGAACAACGCGCAGAGCTCGACGTACTTCGCGCGCGTTCAGTTAGGCCGCCTGGTCGAGTCGGCGCTCGAGGAAGCCGGCAACGCGTTCGTCTCGGACGTGCACGAATCGCTCCGCCCGGTGGCCGTCGCCAGCCGCAGCAGCAAACCGATCGGCGACCGCATGATCATGAACGCCGCGTTCCTCGTCGAGCGCTCGGCGAGCGAACGATTCGACGAAAAGGTGCGCGAGCTGAGCCACCGGCACGAGGGTCTGTTGACGTTCAAGTACACGGGGCCGTGGCCGCCGTACAACTTCGTCAACATCAAGCTCAAGCTCGAGCGCGCGGACTAACGGATGGGTCTGCTCGCGAAGCTCCTCACGTTCCCCGTCTCCGGGCCCGTCGCCGGCATTCGCTGGTCACTGGAGATGGTCGAGCGCACCGCGCGCGAAGAGTTGACCGATGACACCGCGATCAAGCAGGAGCTGATGGAGCTGCAGCTCGCGCTCGAGAGCGGCGAGATCGACGACGCCGAATACCGGTCGCGCGAAGCGGACCTGATGCTGCGCCTGCGCGACGTCCGCTACTGGCGCGAGCAGTTCGGCCTAGGACTCTCGGGCGGTCCCGTCCGCGTGCAGCGCGACGAGGACGAGCACTGAGCGCGTCGATCCTCTATGCGTACGGGGTCGTGCACCCCGGCGCCCTGGTTGCGCGTGCGCCACGCGGACTGGACGACTCAGTCGTGACGCTCGAGCAGAATCCCGGTGGCGCCGTGGCCGCGCTCGTGTCGCGCGTCGACCCAACCGTCTATACGACCGACGTGATGGAATCGCGCGCGAGCGACGTCGACTGGGTTGGCCCGCGCGCCGTCGCGCACGACGCCGTGCTCAGTTGGGCGAGCGAATCCGGCGGCGTGGTGCCGTTTCCGATGTTCACGCTGTTCGCGTCGGCCGAGTCGTTGGGCGCGATGCTCCGCGAGCGCGAAACGGTGCTCGACGATCACCTCGCTCGTGTGACACCGTGCCAGGAGTGGACCGTCCGTCTCTTCCGCCTCGAGGACCGCGCCACGGAGGCCCTGGGCCAATCGAGCCGGGCGATCGCTGAGCTCGCTGAGCGTGCGCAGGCCGCCGCGCCCGGACAGCGCTATCTGCTCGAGCGGAAAGCCGATGAAGTGCGCGGAGCCGAGCTTCGCCGCGTGAGTGCTGAATCCGCGCGCGAAGCGTTCGACACGCTGTCTGCGTTGGGCGAGGCCGCCGTCCGCGACGCGCTCCCCGCCGCGCCGTCCGGGTCGCGGCCGGCAGGTACCGCCGTCCTCGATGCCTCGTTCCTCGTGCGACGCGACCGCGTAGACCAGTTTCGCGCTGCGGCTGGTGACCTCGCGGTGAAGCTCGAGCCGCGCGGTTTGCGCGTCGAGTTGAGCGGTCCATGGCCGCCCTATCACTTCGTGCGCGACGACGCGTGACGGACGACGAGCTCGAGCTGACCGGCGATGACCGCCTCGTGTTGGGCGACCTCCTGAACCATGTGCTCGACAAGGGCATCGTGATCAGCGGTGACGTCACCATCGCGGTGGCGGACATCGACCTCATCCGCGTTGGGTTAGGCATTTACATCACCGCCATCCAGTCCGAGCTGGACCATGCGGCTGCGCGGGAGCGCGACAAGCCCGATGCCGACGTACCTGTATTGCATCATCCCCGCGGGGCATGAGGCGCCTGCCGCATCCCGGCGCGGCGTGGACGGCGCGCCGGTGCGCGAGCTGTGCGCGAGCGGGCTGGCCGCATGGGTGAGCGACGTTCCGGACACGACCATGTCGCCGAGCGTGTCGCGGGCACGCGCGCACGACGATGTGGTTCGGGACGCCATGGCGCGCGCGACGCCGGTGCCGGCCCGCTTCGGCCAAGTGCTCGCCGGCGACACGCTAGTGGCCGCGCTCCTCGACGAGCGACGCGAGTCGCTGCTCGAGTCGCTGAAGCGTGTACATGGCTGCGTGGAGATGACCGTTCGCGTGCTCCTCGCCGGGCAGGGGGCCGCTTCCGGACCCGCGCCGCGCGAGTCCGGAAGCGCGTATCTGCGATGGGTTCGCGAGCGGCAGCAAGTGCACCAGGCGGTTTCTGATCAGGCCGAATTCTTGCGGCGGGGCGTCGCGCGGGCGGTCGAGGAAGCGGGGGTCGTTCGAGAAATCGTGTGGGCGACGGTGACACCCGGCGCGCGTTCTCTCGAGGCCGCGCACCTGGTGCCACGCGCACTCATCGCTCGGCACCGCGAGGTCGTTCGCGCGGCGGTGGAGCGGGACCATCGCATGAAGGTGATGTTGTCGGGACCCTGGGCACCCTACACGTTTTGCGCGGCAGGACATGAGTAGCAACAGCGATCGACCGAACGGTGCGATCCCGGCGCCGCGTGCCGATGTGAGCGAGGGAAGCGTCAATGCATTCGAGGCGGAGCTACGCGCCGTGGCGCGGGCGCTGCCCGACCGGATCGAGGCCGATCCCGAGCACGTCGAGAGCGGTTTGGCCCGGCTCGTCTTGACACTGGTCGAACTGTTGCGGAATGTGTTGGAGCACCAAGCCATACGCCGGATGGATGGCGGCTCGCTGTCCGAAGAGCAGATCGAGCAGTTGGGCCTTTCGCTCATGCGGTTGAACGAGCGGATGACCGAGCTCAAGGCTGCCTTTCACGTGACCGACGACGACCTGAACATCGACCTCGGCCCGATCGGCCGTCTCAGATGAGACAGCGCGGCGGACGCGACCGCGGCACGTGCCTAACGGACACCGACACGGGAGTACACGGGAGTGCCCGAGCATATCGCACCGACGAAGAGTCACGGCTTGGTCGAGGTCCTGGACCGCGTCCTCGACAAAGGCCTCGTGATCGCCGGCGACATCAAGATCAACCTCGCCAACGTGGAGCTGCTCACCATCCAGGTGCGCCTCCTCGTCTGTTCCATCGACAAGGCCGAGCAGATCGGCTTGAACTGGTGGCGGTACGATCCGCGCCTAACGGGAGTCGTGACGTCGCCGTACGCGACCACGGGCGATTCCCTCGACATCCGGCTGGCGCGCATCGAGCGCCGGCTCGACGCGCTGGCTGCACCCGGGCAGTCCGCCAATCCGCACCCGCCGCGCACGGGCGCCGAACCTTCATCTTCTTCGGAGTGAGCGAGCCATGGCTGTCGAGCGTTCGCCCGGTGGCAGTTCTCTTATCGACGTTCTCGATCGCGTGCTGGACAAAGGCATCGTCATCGATGCCTGGGTGCGCGTGTCGCTCGTCGGGATCGATCTCGTGACCGTCGAGGCGCGCGTCGTCGTCGCCTCCATCGACACCTACCTCAAATACTCGGAAGCGGTCGGACTCACCGCCTCCGGCTCGCGTCCGCGCGAGCTGGCCGGGTCGCTTGTCGAAACCGAGCTCGAGCGGGTGCAACGCGAAAACCACGAGCTCCGCCTGCGCCTCGAACAGCTGAACGCGCCGGACCGTATCGTGTAAGGACATGAACCTTCCTGGCTCGTCGGAGGGTCAGCAGCGTACGGACCCACCTGACTATCTGCCGACGCTGGTAGAGGCGCCAGATTTTCCCGCCGCTGCACTCTTTGCGTTGACGGAACTGGCCCGCTTGGCAGGAAGCCACCGCGGCTTCCTGCTCTTCATCGACCCGCCGGCCGAAAGCCTCGTGACCGCGTGTCAGATGGGCTGCGCGCCGGGAGAGCACCTGCGGTCGACGCCGTTAGGCGATCTCTCCCATCCGTGGGTCGTGGCTGCCCTCGCGATGCGCCCCGCGCGATCCCGGCCCGACGAGACTCCGCCCCGCCTGCCCCTCACCGACTGGATCGCGCTACCGCTCCCGCAGACCTACGTGCGCGGCGCGCCTGCACCGGTCCTGCCGCGCCGCGCCACCGAAGTCCTGCGAGCCAACGGCGCCGACCTCGTCCCGCACGTCCCACGGCCGGGGCAATCTCCGGCCGGTGTCGTGGTGCTCGAGGCCTCGAACCTGCCCGACGACGCCGTGAACCAGCTTGTGCGGCTCGCATCGCTGAGTGGCCCGGTGCTCAGCCGCCTGGCGGCCATTGGTTCCTCGCGGCGCGAGAACGACCATCTGCGCCAGGTGTCGAGCCGCCTCACGCTCATGCTCAACGCGCTGCCGGATCCGGTGGTGATCACCGACTCGGCCAACAACATCCTGGTGCAGAACCAGCGCGCCGAGCACTTGCTCGCCACGCGCGAGTCGGACTCACCGGGCCGCCGCCGCGCGCTCGAGTTGAACAACCTGCTCTTCACGTCCGGCTTGGCGCGTGCAGTCATGACGGCCGGTGTGCGCACCGCACCGCGCGAGCTCACGCTCGTCGATCCGCTCGAGGGCGTCGAGCTGCTGTTCGAGCTCCTCTCCCATCCGTTAGGCGAAAGCGGCGAGGGCGAGGGCGCCGTGTTGTCCGTCCTGCGCGACGTGACCGACTTGCGCCGCGCCGCCGACGAGCTCGAGCACCAGGTCAAACGCGGACGCCAGGCCGAGATGCAGGCGACCAAAGAGCGCGACCGCCTCAACCTGATCCTGGCCAACGTCGCCGATCCGATTCTCGTGACCGACGACCGCGCCAAGATCCTGCTCATGAACGAGAAAGCGGAGCAGTTGTTCGACGTGGGCGGCACGACCGACACGTACGACTACCGCGTCAAGCAGGCCGCGTTAAGCAACGACACCAAGTTCTCGGCGTTCGTCGGCGAATTCGCGCTGGCGCCGGAGCGCGACCGCCACGAACGCATGATGCTCGTGCGCCCGGAAGATGGCGCGCTGCTGCCCGTCGAGGTCGTGTCCGGCAAGATCAACAACGACCGCGGCGAGGCGGTGGCCATCGTCTCCGTGCTGCACGACCTCACCAAACAGGTCGAGAACGAGCGGCTCTATCGCGAGGTCAAAGCGTTCTCCGACGAGCTCGAGGCCCGCGTCCGCGCGGCCACGAGTGACCTCGAGGCGCAGAACGAGCGCCTCAAGTGGCAGTCGCAGGAGCTCGAAAAGGCCAACAAGCTCAAGTCGGATTTTCTCGCCAGCATGTCACACGAGCTGCGTACGCCGATCAACGCGATCATGGGCCATGCATCGCTCATGATCGACCAGATCCAGGGTCCGCTCAACGACCGGCAGCGCGATGGGTTGCGCCGGATACGCGCCGCCGCGCAGGATCTGCTCACACTCATCAACGACCTCCTCGACCTCGCGCGCATCGAGGCCGGAAAGATGCCGGTCACCTACGAGCGCGTGGATCCGCGCATCGTGATCGCCGAGATCCACCAGCAGGTGGAGCCCATGGTGCAGAAGCGCGGCCTCACGTTCTCGTCGAGCGTGGCCGAAGAGTGCCGCGAGATCGAGACCGACCGCCAGAAGTTCAAGCAGATCCTGCTCAACCTGGTCTCCAACGCGATCAAGTTCACGCCGCGCGGCGGCATCACGGTCACGGTCTGCATTGATGGCGCCGACGAGCTCCGCGTTGACGTGACCGACACGGGCATCGGCATCAAAGGCAGCGACCTGGAGATGATCTGGGAGGACTTCCGCCAAGTGGATCAATCCATGACGCGCGAGGTGGGCGGCACGGGCCTGGGACTGAGCATCGTCCGCAAGCTGTTGGACCGGTTAGGCGGACGTGCCTCCGTGGTCAGCACGTACGGCGCGGGCACCACCTTCACGCTCGTCTTCCCGCTCAGCCGCGAACGGCGCCGCGAAGAGGCGGCCGAGGCCGCGCTTCCAGCCGCGGGCTGATCGCCCGTTCGACGCTGACCTGATCTTTGACAGCCCGGCCCCGTTTCCCCGGGGCCTGACACGACCCCAAAGGCTCGCTCCACAGAGAGAAAGACAGTGCGGCGCGGTGCCATGAAACGTGGCGCCGGTCCCCGCGTCTTCTGCTCATGGAATCGCACCGTCTGTCGGGAGGCGTGCCGGCCCGGCGGGCACCTGCGTGGTGGCAGGACTGGGGGACCGCGCTCCCCGTGTTGGCCGTCGCGTACTGCCTGTCATACGTCATCTGGAAAGCGTCCGGACCCAGAGACGACCTGGCCACGCACGTCATAGCCCGGCTGGTCTTCCTCCCCCTCAACGCCGGGACTGCATTACTGGCGTGGCGTGCGGCCAACCGTCACGCGCACGACCCGCGCACCCAGCGTGCGCTGAAGATCATCACGGTCGCGTTCCTCTGCGTCCTCGCGGGCAACATCGTTTCGTTCTACGTCGGGATGATCATGGACGGGGATCCGGGCGTGAGCTGGATCAACGTCTTCTACTTCCCGTTCTATCCGTTGCTGCTCACCGGCTTGCTCTCCTTCCCGCTCACACGGCGGAGCGAGCACGAGAACCGGAAGTTCCTCCTGGATGCGGCGGCAGTGCTCGTTGGCGGCGGGACCGCGATCTGGTTCTTCGTCCTCCGCCCGACGACGCAAGTCAATCATCTGGGAGCGCTCGCCAGCGCCATCGCCCTCGCCTACCCGTTAGGCGACATGCTGCTCCTCACCGGCCTCACCACGTTTCTCATGCGGCGGCCGGCCCAAAGTCGCGGCGGTGCGCGTGGGTTGTTCGTGTTCGGTGTGACTGCATACGCGATCTCTGACCTGGCCAACGACCTCGAGTTTCTGAACGTCGGCTGGTTCGGCCTCACGTCCACGGACGTGGTCTACCTCGGCACCTACTGCGTCCTCATTGCGTCGCTGTCACGTTTCACATGGCCCGCTGTGGAGCAGCAGGCGGAGGAGAAGCTGCCCGACGTGCAGCCCTTCAGCCCTCTGCCGTACATCGCCGGCGCGTTCCTGTTCGGGCTCATTCTCGTCGTCGCGGTGCGCGCGTGGCCGACGCCGCTGAGCGTCCTGTCCATTGGCGCGATGTCCACCACCGCATTTCTCGTCGTGCGCCAGCTGGCAGCGGTGGGCGAGAATGCGCGTCTCGTGAGCGAGCGCGCGGCCCGTGAGAACGAGGCCCGGTTCCGCGCGCTGGTGCAGCATTCGACGGACGTCATCGCCATCGTCGACGTGGACGGCGTGATCCGATTCCTGAGTCCGTCGGTGACGCGGATCTTCGGCTACGTGCCGGAAGATCTGTTAGGCCGCAAGGTGACCGAGTTCCTCCACCACGAGAGCGCACGCGACGCGGTGAACCTGCTCGTGTCCGCGGCCGCAAACCCGGGCGCGACGCCGCCCGCGGAGTGGAAGATGCGGCACCGCGACGGTCGGCTGCTGAGTGTCGAAACCGTAGGCACCAACCTCCTCGCCGAGCCGACGGTTGGCGGCATCGTGCTCAACACGCGCGACATCAGTGAGCGCAAGGCGCTCGAGAAGCAGCTCACCCACCAGGCGTTCCACGATCCGCTCACCGGACTCGCCAACCGCGTGCTCTTCCTGGACCGCGTGAGCCACGCGCTGGCGCTTGTGCGACGTCACGATCAAATGCTGGCGGTGTTGTTCGTCGACCTCGACGGGTTCAAGACCATCAACGACAGTCTGGGCCACGCAGCGGGCGACCGGCTGCTGGCGGTGGTGGCGTCGCGCCTTCAGACGTGCGTGCGCACCTCGGACACGGTCGCCCGGTTAGGCGGCGACGAGTTCGCGCTGCTGATCGAGGATGCGACCGACGATCACGCGGCGTCGGAGGTGGCGGATCGCGTCGCGGCGAGCGTGCGGCATCCGATCCTCGTCGAGGGCAAGGAAGTGTTCATGACCGCGAGCATCGGGATCGCGACGGCGAAGGATGAGGGCAGCGCGTCGGACTTGCTGCGCAATGCGGACATGGCGATGTATGTCGCGAAGAGCCACGGCAAGGCACGATGGGAGCGGTTCGAGCCCGGCATGCACGCCAAGGCACTCGAGCGGCTCGATCTCGAGGCCGAGCTCCGGCACGCGCTCGACCGCGGCGATCAATTCGTGCTGCTGTACCAACCCATCGTCCAGCTGCAGACCGGCGAGGTGAAGGGGATCGAGGCGCTGGTCCGCTGGAATCACCCGCAGCGCGGCGTGCTCACGCCGGCCCAATTCATTCCGCTGGCGGAGGAGACGGGCCTCATCGTCGGGTTAGGCCGGTGGGTGCTGCGCGAGGCGTGCCGGCAGGCGCAAGTGTGGCAGGCCGCGCGTACCAGCGGCCCGCCGCTCACGCTCACCGTGAACGTGTCGGGTTACCAGCTCCAGTACGACGGCGTGGTGGCAGACGTGCGCGCAGCCCTGGCGGACAGCGGGCTCGATCCGCGCAACCTGGTGCTCGAGATCACCGAGAGCGTCTTGATGCAGCAGAACGAGACGATTCTCGAGCGGCTGCGCGCGCTCAAGGCGGTTGGCGTTCGCCTCGCCATCGACGACTTCGGCACGGGCTACTCGTCGCTCGGCTACCTGCAGCGCTTCCCGATCGACATCCTCAAGATCGACAAGGCCTTCGTGGACGACATCGGCGCCACGGGCGCCGAGCCGGCGTTGGTGCGGGCGATCATTGCGTTAGGCGACACGCTCCAGCTGCAAACCATCGCCGAGGGCATCGAGCTGCGCCAGCAGTGGCACGGGCTGCGCGACCTCGGCTGCGAGATGGGGCAGGGATTCCTGTTCGCCCGTCCAGTGAGCGTCGGCCAGATCGACGCGCTGTTCGCGGGGCAGGGCGTGCGGGCGCCGGCCGCGCTGCTCCCGAGCGACACGCCTGTGCCGCAGACCTCGGGCTAAGTCCGGGGAAAGGGAAGACCTCGCCGGCGTCGCCGCCGCTTCCCCCAGCGAAGCGCTTCCCCAAGCGAGCGCCAGCGAGCGCTTCCCCTCTTCCCTTGTTGTTTGCACTGGCTCAAGCCGGTGCCTAGCTTCTGGACATTCCGAGTCGGTCGGCGCGCGATCAGCCGCGCTGTGTCACTCCAAGGGAGAGTCCGGATGCCCCGCTACCGGTTTGTGGCCCGGCGCGCCAGCGCCCGCCGCACTGCCCGCTCCGCCGCTTTGCTAGGCGTCATTGTCGCCGTGCTCGTTGTCGCCGGCCCCGCGGCCGCGCAGATGGCCGCCGAGCGCCTCCAGTACCCGGATACGCACCGCGACAGCACCGTCGACGACTACTTCGGCACCAAAGTCCCCGCCCCGTACCGCTGGATGGAGGACGATAACAGCGCCGAGGTCGCGAAGTGGGTCGAGGAGGAGAATGCCGTCACGGCCGCGTACCTGGACAAGGTGCCGCTCCGCGACGTGTTCAAGAAGCGCCTAACGGAGCTCTGGAACTACGAGAAGGTGGGCGTCCCGTATCGTCAGGCCGGACACCTGTTCTACGGCAAGAACTCGGGCCTCCAGAACCAGAGCGTCCTGTACGTGCAGGACAGCATGGGCAGCGCGCCATACGTCATGCTCGATCCCAACGCGCTCTCGCCCGACGGATCGACGGCACTCGCGACCTCGTCGGCGTCGCCCGACGGCCGGTACCTGGCGTATGGCCTGTCGCAGGGCGGCTCTGACTTCGAGGAGTTGCACGTCCGCTCGCTCAGCGACGGCCGCGACCTTCCCGACACCGTGCACTGGGTGAAGTTCTCCGGCATCTCGTGGACCGCCGACAACAAGGGCTTCTTCTATTCGCGCTTCCCGGCGCCCGCCACGGGCCAGGCGCTCTCCACGGCGGCAGTGAACCAGAAGGTCTACTACCATGCGTTAGGCACGCCCGACAGCACCGACAAGCTCATCTACGCCCGGCCGGACCTGCCGGATTGGTACATCACGTCGTCGACCACGGATGATGGACGCTTCGCCTTCATCACCCTCGTCCACGGCACGGACACGAAGAACCAGGTCTTCTACATGGACCTGAAGAACGGCGCCCACCCGGATCTGTGGGCGCCGCTCGTGCCGCTCGTTTCCGAGGGCGACGCGGAATACGCCCCGTTAGGCAATGACGGCGACACGGTGTTCGTGCAGACCACCAACCAGGCGCCTAACCGGCGCATCATCGCGATGGTGCTGCCCGACACGTCGCGCGCGCACTGGCGCACCGTGGTACCCGAGCAGAAGAACGTGCTCGAGGGCTCGACCCTCGCGGGCGGACACGTCGTCGCCGAGTACCTCGAGGACGTGAAAAGCATGCTCGTGATCTACGGCACCGACGGCACGCGCCAAGGGACGGTCGCGCTGCCGGGCATCGGCACGGTGGGGGGTCTCTCGGGTCGCATGGATACGCCGGAGCTCTTCTACGGCTTCACGTCGTTCCTGTATCCGGCCACGGTGTTCCGCTACGATTTCGCGACGAAACGCAGCGAGCCGTTCCAGGCGCCCCACGTCGCATTCGACCCGGGCGCATACGAGACCAGGCAGGTGTTCTATCGATCCAAGGACGGCACCCGCGTCCCGATGTTCATCACGGCCAGGAAAGGCATCAAGCTCGACGGCTCTCACCCGACCGTGCTCTACGCCTACGGCGGCTTCAACATCAGCGTCACGCCATCCTTCAGCCCGACCACCGCGGTGTGGCTGGAGCACGGCGGCATCTACGCGGTCGCCAACCTGCGCGGCGGCGGCGAGTTCGGCGAGGCGTGGCACCACGCCGGCATGCTCGACAAGAAGCAGAACGTGTTCGACGACTTCATTGCAGCAGCCGAGTATCTCATCAACCAGCACTACACATCGACGGCGCACCTCGCGATCCACGGCTACTCGAACGGCGGCTTGCTGGTTGGTGCGGTGTTGGACCAACGGCCGGACTTGTTCGCCGCGGCGTATCCGGGCGCGGGCGTGATGGACATGCTGCGCTACCAGAAGTTCAGCGCAGGGGTGGGCTGGGTGCCCGAGTACGGCTCCGCCGATGACTCGGCGCAATTCCGATATCTGGTCAAGTATTCGCCGGTGCAGAACCTCAAGAAGGGCACGTGCTATCCGGCGACGATCGTGACCACCGCCGACCACGACGACCGCGTGGTGCCGAGCCACTCGTACAAATTCATGGCGACGATGCAGGCCGACCAGTCGTGCGCGCGGCCCGTGCTCATTCGCGTGGAGACGAAGACGAGCCACGGTTACATGCCGACGGACAAGCGGATCGCGCAGTTGTCGGACGTGTGGGCGTTCACGGGCTGGAACACGGGCATGAAGTAGCGGCGAGAACGCGCCCGGTGTGGCGGTTAGCCCGTCGGCTGCACCGCGCGCGCGGAATCACCGGTGCGTTCGTCCGGCGTCGTTAGGCCAAATTCGATGCCGCGCTTCTCGTGACCGGCCGCCGTGACCACGGCGCCGAGCACGCACACGAGCAGCGCCGTGAGCGCCATGGACTGCGCATAGGTGGCGTGCGCCGCGAACGCTGCTTCGATGTAGGCGGCGCTGCTCGCGACGAGGACGCCGCACTGATACGCGAAGCCGGGCAGGAACCCCCGCACGGAGTCCGGCGCGAGCTCCGTGATGTGCGCGGGGATCACGCCCCACGCGCCCTGCACCATGAACTGCATCACGAACGCGCCGACCCACAGTAAGGCGACGGATGGGGCGAACGCCCACAACGGAATCGCGACCACGGCGAGTACGAGCGCGATGACGATCGCACGCCGCCTGCCGATGCGATCGGACCACATCCCGAACGCGAGTCCGCCGGTGATCGCGCCGATCATCGAGAAGCCCGTGATGAGCGCGCGCGTCTGCGGCGACAAGTGCCAGTCGCGCTGCAGGAAGGTCGGATACATGTCCTGTGTGCCGTGCGACACGAAGTTCATCATCGACATGAGGACGACGAGGTACGCGAACAACTTCCAGTTGCTCACGATCGCCCGCCCGAGGCCCGACCAGCTCTCGTGACGCGTGCGCTGCCAGACCTCGGACTCCTTCACGCGCACGCGGATGAAGAGCGCGAGCAGCGCCGGGAGTCCGCCGATGAAGAACATCGGCCGCCAGCCCCAGTGCGGGAACACGAAGAAGAAGGAGACGGCCGCCAGCAGATATCCGACTGCGTAGCCTTCCTGCAGAAAGCCGGACAGCACACCGCGCAGGCGCGTCGGCGCCTTCTCCATCGCCAGCGATGCGCCCACGCCCCATTCGCCGCCCATCCCGATGCCGAACAACGCGCGCAGAATCAGAAACGTCGTGTAGTTAGGCGCGAGACCGGTGAGCACCTCGACCACGGAGAAGAACACGAGGTCGATCATGAGCGGGAGGCGCCGGCCGTACCGGTCGGCCATCAGTCCAAAGATGAACGCGCCCACGGGGCGAAACGCCAACGTGAGCGTGAGGGAGAGTGCGACGGCTTTGTCGGTGCGTCCGAACTCGCCCGCGATGGCGGTGAGCGAGAACACGACGAGGAAGAAATCGAATGCGTCGAGCGTCCAACCGAGGAAGGTGGCGAGCACCGCTTCGCGATGGTCGCCGGCGGCGCGCGGCGCGGGTGATGCCGTCACGTGCCGGTCGGCTCCGGGCGCTGTCGCAGCTCGCCGATCACATCGTCGACGCGCGTCGGGAGCAGGAGGGTGTCGGCGATCTCCGCAATCTCTTCGGCTTCGCGCCATTCGCGCTCGAGCTCGGCCAACTCGCCCTCGAATGCGCGTCGCTCGCGCTCCTCGTGGGCTGCCATCTCGAGTGCCAACCGGACCGGAACAGGCAGGGGCAGCACCAGCGCGTGATCCTGCTGCCTCACGGTGAGCGCGAACACGCCTAACGGGGTGGTCGCCTCCTCCAGCACGCGCACTGCGTCCGCGATCTGTGCGCGCGACCCGCCGAACCGGTTGACGACTGCCAGCAGCATTGCCGCGGCCCGTTGGGCCGCTTCACCCTCGAGCTCCACCGGCGGCGTGCTGCTGCGCGACGCGGCATACCGCACGCACAGCGCCCAGTCGGTGGCCGTCGTGCCGCCGCGAACCGCAAGCCGCTCGAGATCCGCGCGACGCACCGGGGCAACGATGCCGTTGCCGATCGGGATGCGCGCGACGATCGCCGACGGCGACCCGTAGAGCAGATTGCGTCCCCACTGGGTGATCGCCAGGGCGACGCCGCCCGCACCGAGGCCCGCCGCCGCGCCGCCCGCCAACGTCGCACCCACAGCAGTGACACCGGCGCCGGCTTGCGCGACGCGAAACCGGCGCCGACGGCCGAACTGATCGCCATAACGCCACGCAGCCATTTCCGGCCTGAGCGGTTGGCCGATGCGCACCAGCGTCATACCATCGGCGATGCGTGCGAGTCCGATGTTGTCGGTGGACACCCGCAAGCGCGTGCCGCGGAATCTGCGCTCGCAGTCCTCGATCGCTTCCCATCGCTCGTCGAGCGGCGAGAGGTTCCACCGCTCGCATCGCGTGCATACCACCCACAGCCGGCCCCTGGCGGGATCGAACGCCAAACGCCGTCCCACAGGGAACGGACCGATCACCGGGTTCGCACCCAGCGAGGCGTGGCAGAAGATGCACGTCGAAAACATCATCCCAATATGTCGCCCCGTGGCGCTAGCCGCGAGCGCACGGCGGGGACGGAAAGGGCAATGACAAATCCCGTACCGCGCTCAGATGAGATGTTGACGACCGGGCCGTGGCCGAATGCCGAGGGTATCGACCGGCGCTCTGGCGGCGCGCTTGCGTTAGGCGGGAGGAACGGGGCCGCGGAATATGGCGAGGCACCTGCTATCGAGAAACCGTCGCCGGTGAGTTCGACAGGGCGTCCTCCTCAACATCGACCGCCCTGCCGGCCCCCTTCCCAACGGGTGACACGGCCTAACCGTGCACACGCCATGGACGCGCTCATGAGTGCACGGCCCGCGCGATCAGTGATGCGCGTTCACGAGCGGCAGCAGCTTCGCGATCCCGGTATTGTTGCCCGCGTAGTTGAGAAGTCCGACCTGCACGCCGTGCAGCTCGTGCGCGAAGTTGAAAATGCCGAGCGTTAGGCCGTGCTGCGTGCCCTTCACCTGGTTGAACGCGCTCGCGGCGAATCCGGTGAGCGATCCCTCGCGGGCTATGCGCACCCACGCCGGCGCGAGCAGCACGCCGTTCACACGCTCGCCACCCGCGACAAGGCTGGCGACGAAGCCGTGCACGCGCGGTGCACCGGCGGCCAACCCGGCTATGGTGATCCCTTCGATCGACCCTCCGGCGCCCACGGCGATGCCTGCTACCGTGAGACCCCGGACACGGTCGCCGGCGCCCACGCCGAGGCCGGCGAACGTAATGCCGACCACGTTGTTCCCGGCACCGACACCGATGCCGGCCAGCGTCAGGCCGTGCACGCTTTGTCCGGCGCCCACACCCAGGCCGGCGATGGACACGCCCACGAGGCTCTCGCCGGCGCCGACGCCCAGTCCGGCGATGGTGATGCCGCGCACGCGATTCCCGGCTCCTGTGCCCAGCCCCGCCAGACTGACTCCGGTCAGATCGTGCCCCGCACCGACGCCCAAGCCGCCCGCGATGATTCCCTTCACGTCTTGTCCGGCGCCGACGCCCAGACCGCCAAGGGCCAGGCCCTTCACGTCGTTCCCGGAACCAGCGCCAAGGCCGCCGACAATGATCCCGCGAACCGATTTGCCGGCGCCGACGCCCAGCGCGCCCAAGGCCACACCAGTCATGTCGTCGTCGGCGCCGACCCCCAAGCCCAAGCCGAGACCGTCGATTCGGCGTGCGCCAGTGACCGGTATGCCAAGCGCGATCCCTTGCACGAGCCCGTCGCTATGCTCGTAGGGCGACCAGATCGTGGCGTTCAACCCATGCACGACGTAGTGGCCGCTGTCCCGATAGTTGAGGCGGATGCCGTCTACGTGACGCGCATTGCCAATTGCTATGCCGACGTCGTGAACCGTGAGGTGCAGCGCGCCGTCGCGCGTCGTGTCCGTGGCGTGCGATGTATCCGTGGCGGCTTGCGTCTGCGCTGTGGCCGGCGTGACGCACGCGGCGAACGCGAGCACGAGGACGGTCGCGCATGCGGCGCGACGGCGTCTCTTGACAAAGCGAAATCGCATGGGAGGACAATGGGTCGAGTCGCCCTGACGTACGGTCGACCCACTGCGGAGTTTCACGCTGCCTTACCGCGTCGCATTGCGACGCGCGGGCTGATTAGAGCAGCAGCGCGGTGCGGAGCACCAGATCGAAGTCGCGGTACGCGATGGGCAGCGGAAAATACAGCGAACCCGTGCGCAGCGCGCGGTCGCGCGCTTCGGCATTGCGGTGCAGTGCCGCGCACAACAGCAGGCGTGCACCGACTGCGCCCAACCATTCCGGCAATCGCTGCGACAGTGCGCACGGATGATCGAAATCGACGATCGCAACGCGCGGTCGTGTGCGCGCGACGGCCTGATCGACAGGCTCATCATCGAGCGGGTGGACGGGAGTGAGTCCGGAGCGCACGACGAAGTCATCGAGCAGTGCAGCCGTGTCGGCGTGGCCGGCCAGAATCAGCGCGCGCACCGCCGGCAGTGACGGCGGCACCAGCGACAGCGGTCGGTTTTCCGATTGTGTGAGCTGCACGTTGCGGCCTCGACGAATTGCGATCATCTCATGCGCTCGCGATGACACGCGCGAGCTCAATCATGGAAGATTTACGAGACTGCCCGTAACAGCGCGCGTGACGTTGTCGCTCGCGTGACACGACGCGCAGCAGATGCTGCCGCTCGCGCGTCGCGTACTGCAACGCGCTGTTGCACGAGGTGTCGAGGGAGTGATGCAGTGACTCGCAGGGAGCGGCGCGAGTGTGACGTCCGCGCGCGCCGAATGGAATCGGCGCGCATCGGACGCTCGAGCGTCAAGCGGCGAGAAGTCTCGCGCTCGCGCGATAGCTGCTGATGATGTTGGGCAGATAGCGCGCCATCGGCGTGTACTCGAGGCCGAGCGCAGCGCTTGCGTGCGAGCCATCCACGCGGAAGCCGGATGTCGCGAAACGCGCTTCGTCGAGCGACACGCGCGGACGACCACCGAACAACGATGCCGCGGCAGTGGAGAACGTCGCCGATGCCGTCGTGATCCAGTTGGGCGTAATGCCTGGTGCCGACTTCCCGGAAACCTTTGCTACGCGCGTCATGAATTCGCGCGTCGACATCGTTTCGGCGTTCAAGATGTAGCGCGAGCCGCTGTGTCCCTTGTCGGCGGCGAGCGCGATCCCGGTTGCTGCATCGCGCGCCCAGATCCATCCCATTGGCGCTTCGCCCGTGCGGCGACGTTTGCCGGTCACGAAATCGGCAACGAGACGGCCGAGCCACCCGGAGTCGCCGGCGGCCACGATGAGACTCGGGTTGACGACGATCACGTCGACGCCTTTCGCGCGATAGCGGAGTACCGCGTGCTCCGCGGTGAGCTTCGAGCGCTCGTAGGCCGTGTGTGTGTAGCCGCGGTGCACGGTCCGCTCGGTGCCCCAGAAGCCGGGCTGCTCACCGATCGTGAGCGACGATGACACATACACCACGCGCGGCACCCGCGCCTCGAGTGCGGCGGCAAGCGTGTTCTCGGCGCCGTACACGTTCACGGCATGGAACGTCGAGACCTGCGGCGCCCAGAAGTCGAAGAACTGCGCGACGTGCACCACGAGATCGCATCCCTGCATCGCATCGGCCAACAGCCGCGCGCGCATGAGATCACTCATCACCGGCTCGGCGCCCAACTTTCGGAGCACACCGACGCCGCTCCGGCGGCGAACCTGTCCGACGACGGCGTCGCCGCGTTCGCGGAACACCTCGGTGAGTGCACGTCCGAGCGGTCCGGCCGCTCCGGTGAGAAATACTCGCATGGCCCGCGTCTCCTCTCGTGTCCGATCGATGAAGCCTCGTTATTTGACGATCCGAACCCGACGGGGGAACGCCACCGAGAGGCGGAAGGGGTTGATGGACCGTGCGTTTGGTGATACTCAGAACTACCCCGAACCTGCACCCCCAGCCCAACCGACATCCCGTGCTCTCCTTCGCGCTCCTCCTCACCGCGGCAGCGGCATTTCAGCAGCCCGCCTATCAGCGGCCCCGTCCCGTTCAGTCCGCGCCGCCGGCTCCGGTGCGTGCGCACGCCGCGTTGGACACCGGGTACGCCCGGTTAGTCCGTGAGGCGACGACCGATCCGCGGTTTCTGCCGCAGGCGGTGGCCACGCTGCCGGCGAGCGAGACCGTCCCGAGTCCACTCAACCATTTCGGGAGCATCGCCGGCGCGCCGGGCGTGATGCACCACACGAAAGACCTCTACGCGTACTTTCGTGCCCTCGCGCGCGCGACCCCGCGCGTGCGCGTCGACAGCATCGCCACCACCGAAGAGGGCCGCGAGATCATCCTCGTCGTGATCGCCGACGAGCAGACGATGCGCAACCTCGATCACTACAAGGCGCTCATGCGGCGCATCGCCGATCCGCGGACACTGCCGCCCGATTCCGCGATGACGGTGCTCGCCGAGGCGAAGCCCATTTACTACCTGAACGGCGGACTGCATTCGCCGGAGATGGGATCGCCGGAAATGCTAACGGAGCTCGCCTACCGGCTCGCCGTCGGCGACGACTCGACCGATGCGATGATTCGCAGTCACGTGATCACGATCATCAATCCGGTGAGCGAGCCGGATGGCCGTGACAAGCAGGTGGACTGGTATCTGCACTACACGAAGGGCCGTCCGAAGTTCGACGATGGCTTCCCGCGCTCGTCCCCGTTCTGGGGCCGCTATGCCTTGCACGACAACAACCGCGACGGCCTGCAGATCTCGCAAGCCCTCACCAAAGCGATTTTCGACATTTACTACGATTGGCATCCGTTAGTCATGCACGACCTGCACGAGTCGGTGCCGTTGCTGTACGTCTCCACCGGCACCGGTCCGTACAACGTGACGAACGATCCGATCATTATTGGGCAGTGGCAGGTGCTGGCGAACAACGACATCACCACGTTGAGCGCGGCGGGCCTGCCCGGTGTGTGGACGTGGGCGTTCTTCGACGGATGGTGGCCGGGCTACGGCATGTGGGTGGCCAACAATCACAACGCCGTTGGCCGTTTCTTCGAGACGTTCGGCAACGCGGGCGGCGACACGTACCTGCGCGATCTGTCGGAGGAGCGCTACGCCGGTGCGCCGGTGACGTCGCGCGAGTGGTATCGCTCGTGGCCGCCCACGAAGCAGGTGTACTGGAGTTCGCGCGACAACATCAACTACCAGGAAACCGGCGTGCTCGCGTCGCTCACGTATGCGGCGACCAACGCGTCCAAGATGGTGCACGACTTCTATCAAGTGGGCCTGAACAGCCTCGCGCGCGGTCGCATCGAGTCGCCCCACGCCTATGTCATTCCCGGATTCGCGCGGCAGCGCGATCCGCGCCGCACGGCGTATCTCATCAACCAGCTCGAGCGGCAGCACATCGAGATCGCCCAACGGACCACGGGCGACTCGGCCGGCGATTTCGTGATCCGGCTCGACCAGCCGTACCGCGACCTCGCGGTGAACCTGCTCAGCACGCAGAGCTATCCGAGCACGGCGCAGTATCCGCCGTACGACGACATCGCGTGGACGTTAGGCGCACTCTACGGCGTGGACGTGCACACAGTGAACGACACAGCGGTTTTCCACTGGACCGGCCTCCAGGCGCTGCGCGACACCGTGGCGTTCGCCGGCGCCGTGCGCGGCACGGGTCCGGTGTATCTGCTCGCGTATCGCGCGCAGAGCGAAGTGCTGCCGGCCCTGTATTCTCTCCGGCAACGCGACCATGCCGCCACCGTGTCGGTGGCCGAGCGCGCGTTCGTCGTGGGACAGGACAGTTTCCCGGCCGGCTCGGTGGTGATCGAGCACGCGAGCGCCGACGCTGCACGCGAGATCGCGAGCCGCTGGGGCCTGCCGCTCGTCAGCGCGGATCGCGCGCCGCAGGTGCGGCTGCACGCGGTCGACCTGCCCCGCATCGCGATCTACCACTCGTGGTACGACACGCAGGACGCCGGTTGGTCGCGCTACACGTTCGATCAGTTAGGCATCCCGTACACGTCGATCGACAAGGACGACCTGCGCCGCGGCGCGCTGCGCAAACGCTTCGACGTCATCCTCGTGCCCAACATGGGCGGGTCGCTGGACCGCATGATCAACGGCGTCGATCGCGACTTCGGGCCGCTGCCGTTCGAGAAGACCGCCGCGACGCCTAACTTGGGCGCGCCGTTCGCGAGTCCCGACATCACCGGCGGTCCGGGCTTCGCGGGACTCGAGTCGCTGCGCGCCTTCGTGGATGACGGCGGCGAGCTGATCACACTGGAGACGGCCACGCGGCTCGTCGCCGAGTCGGGCATTGCACCGGACCTCGCGCCGCATCAGACGCGCACGCTGTTCCATCCGGGTTCCGTGGTTCGCGTGCGGATGCGCCACCCGTCGCCGATCCTCTATGGATTCCCCGATACGACCACGGTGTTCCGCGGGAATTCGCCGTTGTACGAAGTAGTGCCGCGCGACAGCGCGATGCTCGTCCTGCAGTACGGCATTAAGCTGCCCGAGAAAGCCGACACCGGTGAAATCATGGGCGAGCCGGGCAAGGCGTCGACGCCGCACGACACGACCGCGAAATCGAAGAAGCACGAGACCGAGGCGTCGTACGTCGTGTCGGGAATGGTGCGCGGGCAGGAAGAGATCGTTGGGCAGGGCGCCATCTTCGACGTGCCCGTGAGACACGGCCACGTCGTCGCGTTCACCTTCGACCCGTTGCATCGCTATCTCAACCATCATGAGTTCCCGATGGTCTGGAACGCGATCATCAACTGGAACGTGGCGCCGCTTCACACGAGTCAGTGAGTGGACAATTCCGTCCCAGGCCGAGGACAACGGCGTGGGCCGCGATGTCGGACTGTGCCGCGTGCAAGTATCGCCATATCAATGGCGTAGCTGGTGCGCGGCGATGTCGGGCATGACGCGTGCCTTCGGCGCGAGGTGTGGGCGCATGACATCTCGTACTGGAGGATCCGATGCGAAAAGGAACCGGCGTTGCCTTAGGCATCGTCGCGCTCGTCGCGGCTGCCGCGCCGCTGAGCGCGCAGCGAGGGCTGCGCGTGATCGATGAGTCGAGCGATGAAGTGGTGCAGTTCACGCCGTATGTAGGGTATCTGACATTTGGCAGTTTCTTCAGCCGGCGGACGGGCTCGTCGCTGACGACCGACGACGCCGCGGTGGTGGGGGCGCAGCTCGCGCTCAAGCTCGCGCCTAGCATTTCCTTCTATGGAAACCTGGGCTACGCGAAGTCGAACGTCGAGGTCGACGTGCCGCTCGCGGCGACGGGCGCGGCGGGCAATTCGAACATCTGGCTGTACGACGGCGGCTTGCAGTTCACCGTGCCGACCGGCCCGTTCGGCCGCGGGGCGGTGAAGCCATTTTTCCAGATCGGGGCGGGCGCCATGCACTACAACTTCGGCGACGGCGGAAACGGCGTTCCGCCGACGACAGCGACTAACTTTGCGTGGAACGCCGGCGTTGGGATCGACGCCAGGATCGCGCGCTCGATCGGCATCCGGTTCATGGCCAAGGACTACATTGGCCGGTTCAATCTGGAGGACGTGTCGGGCGTGGCCATCGACGCGCCGGTCACCCAGAACTGGGCGTTGTCGGCGGGATTGCGATTCGGATTCTGACCAACTCCCGGTGGACGCGTGGGGGCGTCGCGCGCGACCACGCCCCCACGTGCGTAACGGAGCATCACATCGTGCGCGGCAAGCCGGTCGGGATGCCCAACCCGAGCGCGCTCACCAGAAAACCGATGCAGATGAACAGGACGATGGCGACGACGATGACGAGAGCGGTGTAGCCCAGTGCCTTCTCCGGCGGCGACTTCATGAGGGTCGGCAAGCCGGTGTACAAGAGATACAGCGAGTAGAGGCCCAGCAGACCGGCGATGATAGCGAGCGCCGGGATGATGGCGAGGACGCCGAACACCCAGGCGGCCGTGTACGAGTACGCCGCGACCTTGAATGCCTGAATGCTGTTCTTGGTGCCGCCGAATGTCGGTGCGAGGGCATCGATCACGAGGGCAATGACGTAGATCGAGATCAGGCCGGCGACGAAACGAACGGCCGCGCTGCCTAACGCGGTGCCCAACGGGTACCGGATGTTGCCGAGGAACGGCACGGAGATGCCGAACAAGACCATCCCGAGCGTCGCGCAGATCACCGACAGTAGCGAGAGCGGAATGACGTATCCCGTGTACAGGCCGCCGACCGTCGCCGGCTCGGTGTCGATCACCGCCCATTCCGCCTTCGGCTGCACGATGATGTTTTTCGCCCTGTCGATCAGGCCCATGTGAGTATCCCTCGCCGGACGGTAGTGGGGGGATGGCGGACCTGGCGCGCATGACGCCGCAGGTGCGTCCGCCGAACTGAACTGCCGCGGGAACGGGTGATGATTCGGCATTAGCGAACGCGGCGCAAGAGCCCCTTGGACGACGAAGTGCAGAATTTGCGGAACCGTAGCCATGACAACGTGTTGAGGAACATCTGCCGAGCTCGCTTTGGCTGGTGTCCCCAAACGGCCACGGCCACTGTCCAGCCACACGGACGAATTGGCGGCTGAGACGGCCGAAAAGACGTTGTCTGGCAACGACTTGCCTTACGGCACGACAGTCGCCATAGTGCGATAGGGGCCGGGTGTTTTAGCCGTCCGTAGTTTCGCCGGCCAGGCGGTGGTTGGCGGACTCGAGTTTTCGGGAGGGGATATGCTCTCCGTCTTGTTGGTTCCTTTGATGCTTTCGGGCGTTGCGACGGGCGGTGTTCTCGCGCCGACGCGCGCCAATACTGCGGATCCCACTCCGGCGGTTCGCGTGACGCTCGATCGCAGCGTGTACCAACGCGGCGATGAAGCGCACGTACAGATCGACGTCCGCGACGATGGCTACCTGGTGGTGATGCGCGTGTCGCCAGACGGATTGGTGCAGGTGCTGTTCCCGATCGATCCGACCGACGACGACTTCGTGCATGGCGGCAAGAGCTACGAGATGGTGGGCCGCGACGGCGGCAGCCCCTTCACGGTTTCCTCCAACAGTTCGGGCAGCGGCGTGGTCTACGCCGCGTACTCGACGCAGCAGTTCCGCTTCGACGACTTCACGCGCGACGGTCGCTGGGACTACACGGTGTTAGGCGACAGCGCGCTGGCGCAGGATCCGGAGACCGGCCTAACGAACATCGTCGGGCGCATGGCCACGGCGCACTTCGACTACGACCTGCAGACGTACAGCACGCAGCAGGTAGTGGCGTATGCGCAGCCGAACTACTACATGTATCCGGACTACGCGTACGACCCGTGGTACGACCCGTGGTACGACCCGTGGTACGATCCATATGCCTTCGGCCCGTACTATGGCGGATTCATCACCATCGGCTTCGGCGACCCGTTCTTCTTCCGGCCGTTCTTCACGCCGTTCCCGCGGTCGGTGTTCTTCCCGCGTCCGTTCTTCAGCCGTCCGTTCTTCGCGTGCTTCGACTGCGGGTTCGGTCGCCGGCGGTTCTCTCCGTTCACGCCGTTCCGATTCAAGGACCGCTTCCCGGGCGGTCACACGATCGTGGGCGTTCAGTATCGGCCGCGCACCGGGTTCGGCAGCAGTGGGTTCGCCAGCAGCGGGTTCGCCGGCAGGCCGGGCGTCCGTTTCGGCGGCATGGCGGTGGGCGGTGTGCATACGCTGACCCGCGGACCGGCGTTGCGTCCGTCGGACGTCGTTGGCGGACGCCGCGTCCCGACTTCGGTGCGCATGCCTAACGGTGAATCGCGCATGGACGGCCCGACGGTGTTCGGCCCGGGTCGCCGGGCGGCATTCAGCGGCACGCGGGCGATTCCGAGCCGGCCGCGCGTCGAGCCGACGATGCGTGCGCCGGAAGTGTACCGCGGCAACGCGCAGTCTCGCGCGCGGGTGGCTGAGCCGCCCACGCGGGTGAACGCGGGCACCCGCGTGAATGCGCCGGGGACCCGGGTGAGCGCCCCGCGCGGCCGGCCGTTCGAAGTGAGTCCGCAGCGGCCGAACTTCCAGCCGGGCATGCGCGCTGAGCCGGCGGAACGTGTGCCGGCACCTCGAGTGGAGTCGCCGCGCATGGAGTCTCCGCGGATGCAAGCGCCTCGCCCAGAGTCGCCGCGGTTCGAGGGCACGCGCGCGATGCCGAGGATGACTGAACCTCGGATGGCAGAGCCCCGGATGTCGGAGCCCCGCATGTCGCAGCCGCGGATGGCAGAACCGCGTATGTCGGCGCCGCGTGAATCGTCGCCACGGATGTCGGCACCACGGATGTCGGCGCCGCGGTCATCTGCGCCGCGCATGTCGTCCGGCGGGATGCGTGGTGGCGGCGGTGGGATGCGGGGCGGCGGGGGTGGCGGTGGTGGGGGACACCACCACCGGTGACCCCCGGGGTGGCCTGACGGAAGAGGGCGACGGCGGAA
>DATJET010000110.1:0-3812 GCA_035496295.1 Gemmatimonadaceae bacterium | reverse complement strand
CTAACGCTCAAGCTAAGCGGCAAAGGAATGTTATAAGAGTGCGCGCGCAGCGCGCACCATCCGCAGCTCCTTTGGCCGCTTCAGCGCCCGTTAGGTGTCCCGGTCTGAGATCACCGCCGCCGGATTCGCTTCGACAAAATCTCGCCAGGCTGCGAGGAAGGCGTCAACGCCGGCATTGTCAGGCAGCGTGCGTAAGACCCGCACCCGATCGCGAAGACTGAGCATCGGCGGTGGCGGCCCCGCGACCGCGAGTCCGCTCGCCGCTTCGGGGCAGACCCGCTCCAACTCGGCGAAGAACCCGCGGGAGTCTGCAATGACACGATCGGACTCGTCAGCCATTTCTAACGATAATCCGTATGGACACCTAACGCTAATTAGACAGCGAAATTACGCGACTTACAATCAGAAAACCATACTTACTCAAGTCGCGTAACATTCAATCACTCCGTCTGGTCGCCGCCCCAAGCTATTAACTAGCTTGGACATCGCTCGATCGTGCGCCGTGGTACGTGCGCGTTATACAGCATAGCCATGTCGTATAACACGCCAGACCGAGTCCCGAATCGCCGAGCGACGAAAATCGAGGCCATCTCGTTGCCGCCGGCTGGCTTCGGCGCATCGCGCACAGGCGGACCCGGCTCGGTTTGGAGCCGCCGTCATTCGGACATCGCCGCTACCCGCGCCACCCCTCCGCGCGCAGCGCTTCCTCGAGCGCTCCCACAAACCGCTCCACCCGCGGCACCTGCGCGTTGTAGCCCATCACGCCAACGCGCCACACCTTGCCCGCCAATGCGCCAAGGCCGCCGCTCATCTCCACGCCCATCTCGAGCAGCCGCCGTCGCACTTTCGCTTCATCCACGCCCGGCGGTGTGTTGACCACGTTGATCGTCGGACATCGATTCGCCGGGGGTGGGAAGAGGGACAGGCCGAGTCGGTCGAGTCCGGCCACGAGCGCCTCGTGTGCGGTCTGGTGTCGGGCCCAGCGCGCCTCGAGCCCCTCCTCGAGAATCAATCGCAGCGCTTCGTGGAATCCATAGATCATCGCCACGGGCGCCGTGTGATGGAATGCGCGCGTGCGCGCACCGCTCTTCTCGCCCCAGTACTGAAAGAGCAGCGACAGGTCGAAATACCACGTCGTCGGCTTGTGCTTACGCGCGCGCACCGCCTCCATCGCGCGCGGGCCGACGGTGAAGGGGGCGAGTCCGGGTGGCGCGCCGACGCACTTCTGGCTGCACGAGCCCGCGGCATCCACGCCCATCGCGTCGATCTCGATCGGCACTCCGCCGAGCGAGGTGACACAGTCGATCGCCACGAGCGCCCCATAGCGCCGCGCCACCTCGACCATCGGCGCGATCGGCTGCAGCGCGCCGGTCGTCGTCTCGGCGTGCACGAACGCCACGAGCTTTGCCGGGCGCTGCTCGAGCGCCGCGGCCACCTGCGCCGGATCGACCACCTCGCCTTGCGCCACCTCGATCGTCCGAACGTCGGCACCGGCGCGGCGCGCCATCTCGGCGAGCCGTTGGCCGAAGTACCCGATCACACACACGATCGCGCTGTCGCCCGGCTCGAGCAGATTCATCATGATCGTCTCGAGGCCGGCGGAGCCGGTCGCCGAGATCGGCAGCGTATGATGATTCTCCGTGCGGTACACGGCGCGAAGCGCGCCCATCGTCCGATCCATCACCTCGACGAAGTAGGGATCGAGGTGCCCGACCGGATTCGCCGTCATCGCCGCGAGCACCCGCGGGTCCGGGTTGCTCGGTCCGGGTCCCATAAGCAAACGCTCGGGCGGGTTGATCGGCGGCGGAGCGTGCACAGGTGCGGAGGTCGGCCCGGCGGTCGTCGTCATGCGAGCCCCAGCTTTTGCGCGAGTCCGATGCGCTGCAGCTTGCCCGTCGCGCCCACCGGAATCTGATCCAGAATGAGGATCTTCCGCGGCACCTTGTACGGTGCGAGTCGCGCGGAGGCGAACTCGCGCAGCTCCTTGTCGGTGGCGGCGACGCCCTGCCGCAGCACGATCGCCGCGGCCACGTCTTCGCCCAGCATGTCGTGCGGCATCGCGAAGGTCACGCACTGGTGCACCGCGGGATGCTCCATGATGATCTCGTCCACCTCGCGCGGCGAGATCTTTTCCCCGCCACGATTGATGATCTCCTTGAGGCGACCGGTGATCGCGACGTATCCGTCCTCGTCCATCACACCCTGGTCGCCGGTGCGGAACCAGCCGTCGTAGAACGCGTCGGCGTTCGCCTTTGGATTGTTCTCATAGGCCGTCATCACGTTCGGGCCTTTGATAACGATCTCGCCGGTGCGACCGCGCGGCACCTCCGTGCCGGTGTCGTCGACGATGCGGATCGCCGGCCCACCGCTTGGGCCCACCGTGCCCGGCTTGCGTGGGCCGGTCAACGGATTGCTCGCCATCTGGTGCGCGGCCTCGGTCATGCCGTACGCCTCCACCACCGGCACGCCGAACACGCGCTCCAGCTCGGCGATCACCGTCGGCGGCAACGCCGACGACGACGATCGAATGAACCGCAGTCGATGGTTTTTGAGAACTTCCTGATTGCCCGGTGCGCGGAGCAGAATCGCCTGGTGCATCGTCGGCACGCCTGTGTACCAGGTCGGTTTCACCTCGTCGAGCCAGGTGAAGAACTTGAGCGCGTTGAACCCCGGCGTGCAGCACACCTCGCCGCCGGCCGCCAATGGCGCCGAGAGCGCGGCGATGAGGCCATGAATGTGGAAGAGCGGCATGATTACCATGCCGCGGTCGTTTGCCGTGAGCTTGAGCGTGTTGCGGATGTTCGCGGCCGACGCGGCGATGTTCTTGTGCGCGAGCGGAACGATCTTGGGACGCGACGTGGTGCCTGACGTGTGCAGCACGAGTGCGATGTCGTCGGGGGTCGCGGCGCGCACCGGCTGCGACGCACCGCCGCCGCCCTCGTACTGCAGCTCGAACGTTCCCGCGCCCCGCTCGGGATGCGCCACGAGTCGCGCGATCGGAATGTTCAGCTTTTGTGCGACGCCGATCGCCGGCGTCTCCTTGCCTGCCGCCACCACGAGCAGCTTGGCCCGAAGATCCGTGAGATAGAACTCGAGTTCCTCGGCGCGATAGCTCGGATTGAGCGGCGCGGCCGTGGCCGCGGATCCGATGCCGAGAAACGCCGCCGCCATCTCCGGACCGTTGTCGAGCACGATGCCGACCCGGTCGTTGGGTCCGATGCCGTGCGACGCGAGCGATGCCGCGATGTCGGCGACCAGCGCGCGGAGGCCGCGATAGCTGAGTGGTGTGCCGCCCGGGGCGCCCAGCGCCGGCGCGTCGTCGGCGCCTGTGTTCAAGAGCTCTGAAATGGTTCCCGCAGTCATGCTGATTGTACCGTGTGAGTCGTTGCCAGTGATTCGCCCGCGCTCAACGTCAACCTTCCCTTGGCCTCCGCCAGCCGTTTCGCCAACAGGCTCGCCAGCGCGTATACCGTGTCGATGTGCGGCGTTGGTGTTTGCGTCAGCCGGCCCAGCTCGACGACGGCGCCGACGAGCGCCTCGATCTCCATCGGCCGTCCGGCCTCGACGTCCTGCAGCATCGACGTCTTGTGCTCACCAACCTTCTCGGCGCCGGCGACGCGCTTGTCGATCCCAACTCGAAAAGTAACGCCAAGCTTGTTGGCGACCTGTTCTGCTTCTTGCATCATCTGGATGCTCAACTCGCGGGTCAGCGGGAATTGCAGCAATCCCACCAGCGTCGCGTGCGTCAGCGCGCTGATCGGATTGAAGCTCAGATTGCCCCACAGCTTGAGCCAGATCTCGCTCCGGATGTC
>DATJET010000109.1:0-12175 GCA_035496295.1 Gemmatimonadaceae bacterium | reverse complement strand
GCTGCTCTTCGCAGTCCTCATCTTCGGCGCCTTCCGCTCTCCGAAAGTGGTGGACTTCGACCAGATCAACGCCCACCGCATCAACATCCGCGAGACGAACGGGACCATTCGCCTCGCCATCTCGAACACCGACGAATTTCCGGGCGGCACGATCGGCGGCGTCGAGCTCAAGTACCGCAACGGACACCGCGGGGCAGGGCTCCTCTTCTACAACGACGACGGCGACGAAAACGGCGGTCTCGTGTACGAGACGCGAATGGTGAACGGCAAGCCGGAGGCGAACAGCACCATCCGCTTCGACCACTTCCGCCAGCAGGAAGCGGTGGGCCTCAACTACGAACAGAACGGCGACGTCAAGGAATCCGGTCTGCTCGTGTGGGATCAGCCTAACGCACCGCTCACGGGCGACATGGCCCGCGCGCTGAACGACATCCAGACGATGAAGGACACGGCGGCGCAGCGGGCGGCGTACAAGGCGTTCCAGCAGAAGTACGATCCCGCGTTCGGCCACTTCACGCAGCGCGTGTTCGTGGGGCGAACGCGCAACGACGAGGCGGCCGTGCTCCTCATGGATACGAAGGGCAAGCCGCGCGTCCGACTGGCGGTGGACAGCGCGAACAACGCGTCGCTCCAGTTCCTCGACGCGAGCGGGAAGGTCGTGTACCGTCTGCCTAACGATTCGACCGCAAAGTAACGCGCTCGCTGCGTTAGTCGGCGACGCCGGCGGGTGCCTGTTCATCGAGGTGTGGGGTATGATCGTGCGGCGCCGAACGCTCGCTCCTGTCGCGGTACTCATCCTGGCAACGCTGATCGGGGCGGGCCGACCGCGTGCACAACAACCGCCGGCTCCCGTGCGCCCAGCACCGACGTGCGCTGCGCCGTCCGTTGGGCATGCCCCGCCGCCGCCGGATTCGCCGAACTGGCCGGACTGGCTCCTCTCCGAGCACCGCTACGTCGATCTCGCCGAGTGGATGGCGACGGCGGGAACGCAGCGCCCGGTATCACCGGTAACGCTCGCGTATCTGCGCGGTGTGCTCGCCAACAAGGAGAACCAGAACGCCGCATCGATCCGCGCGCTCGAGCCGGTCTTGTCGCGCCTCGATCCGATCGCGGATTCGGCGCGCGTCGTCGTCGTGTTGAAGACGCTTGCCGATGATTACCTGAAGACGTACCGTTACGGCGACGCCGCCCAGGCGCTCGACCGCATCGACCGTCAGTACGGTGCGGCGATGACGCCGGCCGACCGCGCGGACCTGCACAACGATGTCGAATTCCGGCGTGCGTTGCGCCACGCAGCGCCGCAGCGCACGACGGTGTCGTCGCCGTTCACGATTCCGCTCCGTCCCGACGCACTGGGCCTGCGCGAGGTGATGGTGCACGTTGGCCGGGACTCGTCGGGGTGGATCTTCGACACCGGCGCAAATCTTTCGACGATTACCGACGGCATGGCGCGTCGCCTTGGCCTTCACGTCATCTCGACCGGCGCGACGACGAAGGGCATCACAGGCGCGTCGGTGCCTAACCGAGTGGCCGTGATTCCCGAGTTGCGATTCGGCAGCGCGCGCGTGCGCAACGCCGTTGCGATCGTGCTGCCCGACAGCGCACTCGATATCCCGCAAGTGCCCTTTCAGATCACCGCGATCCTTGGATATCCGGTGCTGGAGGCGCTCGGCCGGCTCGCCATCGGCACCGATAGTCTCCGCGTCGATCCGCGCGCGGACGAGGCGCCGAGCGACTCGTCGAATTTGTTTCTCGATAACCTGGCGCCGCTCGTTGCGGCGCAGGTGGGCGACTCGACGCGGCTCTTTCATTTCGACAGCGGCGCGGACGCGACGTTGCTCACGGTCCGCTTCTGCCGGGCATACACGTCACTCCTCTCGCGTCTCGACTCGTCGCACGTACAGATCGGCGGTGCGGGTGGCGTCCAACGCTACGAGGGCTACAGGATTCCGCAGTTACCGGTCGAAATTGGTGGTCAGCGCACCGTGCTCGACAGCGTGTTCGTGATGCGCGAGGCATCGCGGTCGCCGTTCGAGTCGTACTTCGGCAACCTGGCGGGGAACCTGGCGGCGCGGTACGGCGGCTACACGATCGACTTCCGGGCCATGACGTTTCGCCTCGGCGCCGCGCTCCGATAGCCCCGCACGGACGGGCGCGCGCACGGTCCATCGGCGCGTCACCGGTTGCGCCCTATTGGTCGTCAACAGTTGACAATCAAGAGGACGGCGTGCATCGTGGTCGGTACACCGCTTCGGGAGCGCGCGTTGACCGAGCCGAATACCGACGTCATCCAGGGTACGCTGGACCTGCTGATTCTCAAGACGCTGAGCCTCCAGCCGATGCACGGCTTCGGCATCGCGCGGCGCATCGAGCAGATTTCGCGCGGCGTGTTCCGCATCAATCCCGGCTCGCTGCTCACGGCGCTGCAGCGCCTCGAGCGTTCCGGCTGGCTCGACGCCGAGTGGCGTCAAACGGAGAACGCGCGGCGCGCGCGGTACTATTCACTCACCCGTGCCGGACGCAAGCAGCTCGAGGTGGAGGCGTCCACCTGGAACCAGCGCGCCTCGGCGATTGCCCGGCTGCTCCGGGCAGAGGCGTGATGCCATGTCGCTCTGGAGACAGGTGGCGCGCGGCATGCGCGGGCTCGCGCGTCGCGCCGACGTGGATCACGATGTCGACGACGAGGTCCAACACTATCTCGAGCAGGCCACGGCCGCGCACGTCGCGCGCGGACTCGGGCCCGATGCGGCGCGCCGCGCGGCGCTGATCGAGCTGGGCAACCCGACCGTGGTCCGCGAGCGGGTGCGCGACTACGGATGGGAGAACGTCGCCGCGGCGACCGTCGGCGATCTCCGGGTTGCGCTCCGCCGGCTGCGCACGCACCCCGGGTTTGCGGTGGTCGCGGTGCTGACGCTTGCGTTAGGCATCGGCGCCGCCACGGCCATCTTCGGGGCGGTGAATCCGATTCTCTTCGAGCCGCTGGCGTACCCGCACGCCGACCGCGTCGTGATGGTGTCGGACACGCGCGGCGACGGGTCGCGCCTCGAGACCGCGTACGGCACGTACCTCGAGATCGCCCAACGAAGCCGCTCGTTCGCTGCGATCGCCGCGACCGATGCGTGGCGGCCGGCGATCTCGGGCACCGGCGAGCCGGAGCGGTTGGTGGGGCAGCAGGTGAGCGCGAGCTACTTCCGCGCGTTAGGCATCCCGCCCGCCACGGGGCGCGACTTCGTGGACACCGACGACCAGCCCGGCGCGGCCAGGGTCGCGGTGCTGAGCGCGGGCCTCGTGGCGCGTCGCTTCGGCGGCGACCCGCACATCGTCGGCCGCGCGATTCTGCTCGACGGCGATCCGTACACGGTGATCGGCGTGATGCCGCGGGGCTTCGACAACGTGCTCGAGTCGTCGGCGGATGTGTGGACGACGCTGCGGATGCACACGCACGCGACCTTCCAGAGCCGCGAGTGGGGACATCACCAGACGATCGTGGCGCGGCTGCGACCGGGCGTGTCGCTCGACCAGGCGCGGCACGATCTCGATGCGATCGCGCGCACGCCCGTGACCGATTTTCCGCGCCCGCCGTGGGCGTCGCTGTCGAGCGGGCTCCTCGTGCACGCGCTGCAGTACGACGTGACGAGCGGCGTGCGGCCGGCACTGCTGGCCGTATTGGGCGCGGTCGTGCTGCTGCTCGCCATTGCCTGCGTGAACGTGACCAACCTGCTGCTCGCGCGCGGGGCCCAGCGCCGCGAGGAGTTCGCGATGCGCGTGGCGTTGGGCGCGGGGCGCTCGCGGCTCGTGCGGCAGCTGCTCACGGAGAGCCTCGCGCTGGCGGCGTGCGGGGGCATCGTTGCGTTAGGCGTGGCCGCCGCGGGCGTGCGCGCCTTGGTCGCGCTCACGCCGGCCGGCGTGCCGCGCGCCGGAGCGATCGGCCTGGACGGGCGCGCCTTCGCGTTCGCGTTCGCCATCACGGCGCTCATCGGCGTCGCGGTGGGCGTGACGCCGGCGCTCCGCGCGTCGCGCGAAGCGTTAGGCAGCGGTGTGCAGCGCGGCGCGGGTCGCGTGGCCGGGGGCCATGCCGCCACGCGGCGCGTGCTCGTGGTGGCCGAGGTCGCGCTGGCGCTCGTGCTGCTCGTGGGCGCCGGCCTGCTGTTGCGGAGCCTCGACCATCTGTTCGCGGTCGCGCCCGGCTTCGAGCCGGCGCACGTGCTCACGATGCAGGTCGACGCGGCGGGCCACCGCTACGACTCCGACAGTGCGCGTCTCCAGTTCTTCACGCAGGCGCTCGACGCGGTGCGCGCGGTGCCGGGTGTCACCTCGGCTGCCTTGACGAGCCAGTTGCCGTTGAGCGGCGACGTCGACGGCTACGGCATCGTATTCCAGAACGCGTCGACCAACGGCGGGGATGAAGGCGCGGCGTGGCGATACGCCGTGTCGCCTGGATACTTCGGTACGATGGGCATTCCGCTGCGCGCGGGGCGCCTCATCGATACGCACGACCTGCCCGGCGCTCCCGAAGCCATCGTGATCAACGAGTCGTTCGCGAAGCGGCGATTCCCGGGACAGTCTCCCATCGGCCAGCGCGTACGCATGGGGCCCGAGATCGACGACACGTCGCGGTCATGGGATTACGTCGTCGGTGTCGTTGGCGACGTCAAGCAGGCATCGCTGGCCGCCGACGAACCCGATGCGTTCTACGTGGCGTCGGGTCAGTGGCCGTGGGTGGACAACGTGCAGTCGCTGGTGATCCGCACGCGCGGCGAGCCCGCCGCATTGATTCCGTTAGTCAAGCGCGCGGTCTGGTCGGTGGACAAGGACCAGCCGATCACGCGCGTGGCGACGATGAGCGAGCTGGTTTCCCGATCGGCCGCCGAGCGGCGGTTCGCGCTGGTCGTGTTCGAGGTATTCGCGGCCGCGGCGTTGGCGCTGGCGGCGATCGGACTCTACGGCGTGCTCTCGGGCAGCGTGGCCGAGCGGATGCGCGAGATTGGCGTACGCTGTGCGTTAGGCGCGACGCGCGCGCAGATCCTGTCGCTGGTGGTGCGGGAGGGGATGGGGCTGACGCTGATCGGCGTGGCCATTGGACTGGCGGGCGCGGCCGCGGCGACGCGCGCGCTGGCGACGCTGCTGTTTGGCGTGTCGCGGCTGGACCCGGCCACCTACGCGGGCGTGGTCGTGCTGCTGGCCGGCGTGTCGGCGGTGGCGTGCTGGATTCCGGCGTGGCGTGCGGCGCGCGTGGATCCATCCATTACACTGCGGGCGGAGTAGTACCGGCGGCAGTATGTGCCGGGCGGGCGGAGACATGCGAGTCGTCTTGCGGCCGCGTGCGCCATCGCCTAACGTTGTCGCACTCCTAACGCACGCACGGCGCGCCCCGATCTGGCGGGCGCGTCCGTGGCCCATCCCCGGCTCCTCCCCTCCGATCCAACCGCATGTCCGTTCGTGTACGTCTCGTCGCCGCGTGCATCGGCGCGGCCCTCGCCGCGGCCGCGCCCGGCATCATGGCACAGCAGCCCGTTCCGTCGTCGCTGGTGCGTGGGGCTCCGGCCGATTCGACGCATCGCACCGTGACTGCGTTGGGCATCGAGCGAGATCCCCGCTCACTCGGCGCTGCCCAACAGACGGTGAGCGGGGACTCGGTCACAGCCGCGGGCGAGACGAACCTCGTCGCCGCGCTCGCCGGGCGAGTGACCGGCGCCGATGTGAGCGGGAGCGGCGCGGCCGGTACGTCGGTCAGCCTGTTGCTACGAGGGGCGCGCTCGGCGACCGGCAACGATCAGCCGCTGTTCGTGGTCGACGGTGTGCCCGTCGCCAACGAAACCATCGTCGGCGATGGGGCTGGCGTCGTCTTCGGGAACCCGCTCGCCGAGCTCGACTTCGGGAGCGCGCTCGCCGACGTCGATCCTAACGATGTCGCCTCGATCACGGTGCTGAACGGGCCCAACGCCGCGGCACTCTACGGCAGCCGGGCGCAGAACGGCGCCGTACTCATCACGACGAAGACGGCCGCCGGGACGCGCGGCTTCACGCTCACCGCGCGCCAGGATTACACCTTCGAATCGCCGGTTCGACTCCCTGCCTTCCAGACACGCTACGCACTGGGCGATAATGGAGTCTATTTCGCCGGCGGGGTGGGCGCGTGGGGACCGGCCGTGTTCGGAACCGACCAAGCACAATGGTGGAGCCAGGGCCAGGCGGCCCTGTTGACCGCGCAGCCGAACAACGAGCGCGACTTCCTAGTGCGGGGTCATACGGCGACCACGACGGCGTCCGTGTCGGCCGCGTCATCGCGCGCTGACGTCCGGTTAGGAATCACCGACGTCGGCCAGGACGGCCTGCAGCCGAACAACGGGCTCAATCTTCTGAGCCCGTCCCTGTCGGCGGGAATCGAGGTGCTCCCGCGCCTCAGAATTCGCGTGAATGGCCAGTATGCGCGCCGCGTCGTAAACCACGCGCCGATCGAGGGTCCATCCGCGGATGACGCGCTCGCTGCCTTCCTGTTCGCCGGGAGCGCCATCGACGACGCGCATCTCCGCACGGATGCGTTGACCAATCATCAGGATGCGTTCGCCACCTCATTCGGGATCGATAATCCGTACTGGGATGCCTACACGAACTCAAACCGCGACACGCGCGATCATGCCATCGGCGTCCTGAGCGCGGACTACCAATTCACGCGCTGGCTGAGCGCATCGATTCGCACCGGCGTCGATTGGTGGCACGATCACAACTTCATGCAGGACTCGATCCTTAACGGGCCTCTCCCGGTGCAGGACGGCATCGGGATGGCGACGACGTACCGTGAGCAAAACTCCGATGTGCTGCTCAGTGCATCGCCCTCCCTCGGCGCGGCGGTTGTGATGACAGTCGACGCCGGCGCCGCGACGCGGGGTGGTCAGACGCACTCGGTCACCACAGTCAGCGACGATTTTGGCGGCTTCGGTCGAGTCGCGGTGATGTCGAGCCGGGTCCAGACCAACAGCCTCTACGGCCGGACCGGCTTCGCCTTCGACAGCACGTGGTTTCTTGATGCGACGGGCCGAAAGGATTGGACGCGCCTCGGGGCGGAGTTCTATCCATCGGTGTCGGCCGCGTGGGGCTTCGTGCACCAGACGCCTAACGCAGAATCGGGCGGCGTGGTGTCCGCGGGCAAGCTGCGGGCGAGTTGGGCGCAGGTGGGCGGCGAAGGCGCTCCGTTCCTGCCCTTTCTCGACCGCACCACCTCGTGGGAAGGAGGCGTCGATCTCGGCCTCCTGCGCGACCGTGTGTCACTCGACGCGACCTACTATGACGAGCGCACGCGGTCGCATTACGTCGGCTTGCCGAGCTCGAGCGGCTTCTTCTCGCTAAACCCCCTGGCGATCACGAACCGCGGCGCCGAGGTCGCGCTCGGCGCGACGGCGCTCGCGCGCGAAAACGGCTTGCGATGGGACGTCGGTCTCCATTTCGCGGCGAACCGTAGCCGCGCCGGCGGGTCAACGCCGGGTACGGGACTGGTCGGCGTGGGCGCCCACGCCGTGGTGGTCGTGGGCCAGCCGTACGGCTCGATCGTAGCCGAGGTGCCGGTGCGGGATTCGTTAGGCAGGATGATCCTGTCGGGCGGGTTCCCGATCCTGCAGAACGCGCCCCTGGGTTCCGAACTGCCATCCTGGGTGGGCGGCCTCGAGAACACCCTCCGATACAAACGACTCTCGCTGATGCTGCTGGTCGACAGCAGGCACGGCGGCCACGTCTACAGCGAGACGAACCTCTATGGAACCATGTTCGGGACGCTCGCATCGACGGTCGCGCTGCGCAGCGGCGGCAGCGTGATCCTGCCGGGTGTCAACCCGGATGGTACGCCTAACACGACGCCCGTGGAGCCGCAGTTCTACTTCGAGCAAGAGGCGCGGACGGCGGCGTTTGCGGTATACGATGCCAGCGCCGTCGAGCTGCGCGAAATCCGGCTCGGCTACACCGTGCAGCCGCGTCTCGCCGCGCGGCTGCACCTGACGACGCTCGAGCTTGCCGTGATCGGGCGCAACCTCTGGGTCCATGCCGCCGCGCCTAACTTCGATCCGCCATCCGTGCTCGATACGGGCCCAAGCCAGGGCGAGGAGACCTTCGGCGTCCCGAGCACGCGCAGCGTCGGCCTGACGCTTCAGGTTATACCCTAACACAAAAAACGGCGGCGACGCGCACCACGCGCGCCGCCGCCCTCTCGTTAGGCCATGCCACGCGCCGTCAGTTGCCGAAGGTGATGCCGAACGTGACCGGGATCATCTGCAGCCGCTGCCGCGGCGTGAACACGTAATGGTAGCGGCCCTCGGCGAAGAGGCTCGAGTTGCCGAGCGGGATGCGAAGGCCGGCCCCGGCGTTGATGCCGAAATCGTTCTCGCTCGTGTTGCCCGACAAGATCACCGTGCTGCCAGACGTGCGGACGTGGTACTTGTCGTTGTACCAGCCGATCCCCGCGATGAGATACGGTACGACCGGGGGCTTGGTCTGCTGGTTCACGAGGTTGGCCACCAGGTTCGCGTTCACCGTCCAGACTTGCAGGGTCCGGGCATCGGTGATCTTGGTGGGCAGGGAATTGAACATGCCATCGATGCGAAAGCCTAACGGAAACGAGTCGGACCGGAAGGACAGGTTCGCCAGCACGTTGTAGCCGGTTTTGTTGGTGGTGCTCAGCGAGCTCACCGGGAACGTGAACCCGCCGCCAATTCCGAGGCCGACTTGCGCCCGGGCCATCGACGGCGCGACCGTCGCGGCGCCGGCCGCGAGCATGAGACTGGGTACGACCATAGACACACGCATAACTGCAGACTCCACCTGAAAGACGCGTACACGAAGCACGAAGGGCGGCACATCGTCCGATTGCGCCCTTCCTGCAGTGGACAGGGTGGGTCGAAGGCAAGAGCGGGACCATGATTCGTGCCAAGCGTACGTCTCGCTCACCAAGTGAAGTTCACCGGCCCGAGTCACTTCCACGCCGCTACGACGGGTTGCTTGCCAAGCCGGACCGTCAGGCTCAAGTTGTGCGACAGATCCCTATTGCGGATGCCCGGCCCTGGTGGCCGGATTCGTGGACGCGCTGTCTCCCTCAACCCGAGGACACGACCATGGTAATCCTGTGGTGGATCATCGTCGGCCTGATCGCGGGCTACATCACCGGCAAGCTGATGAAGGGATCGGGCTACGGCCCGCTCATGGACATCGTCGTTGGCATCGTGGGTGCGATCATCGGCGGCTTCATCATGCGCGCGCTCGGATTCGTGGGCAGCGGCGGCATGATCTACACGATTCTGATCGCGATACTCGGCGCGGTCATCCTCACGTGGCTCGTGCGACTCGTGACGGGCGGACGACGGGCGCAGCTCTAGTCGCGCGCGCACGCGCGACTGCCTAACACAGTCAGCCGAACGACGCCACCGGGGGCCGGCGCCCGCCGGTGGCGCATCGCGTCACGCGCGTCCGTGCAGGGCGTCGTCGAGCAGCGACACCGTGGCGGCGGGATCGGCGACCTCGACCACGAGGCGATGGTAGTGCTCGTGGTCGAGCTCGATCACGATCGTGTGCTCCGGGTCGTGCACGTCGTAGAACACCGCGCCGTCGTGCTGATAGAACGTGCCCGCGGTGAGCACGCCGGGAATCTGCGTGCCCGGCATCCGGAATCCATGCCACCATCCGCGCGCCGGCTCCGGATCGACGCGCACCGACGCGATGTGCGCGAGCGGAATCTCCAGGCGGCTCTTCAGCGCCCACATCTTGTCCCACCCATCTACGTCGAATCGAACGCGATCGCCCTCGACCGTGACGTCAACCATGTGCGCTCTCCTGCGAGCTCGGCTGCTCCGAGAATGAACACGCCGTACGAGACGGACTCTGCGCACAGACGATAGGCGCTGCGGCTGCGGCGTCAAGCGCGCGCGAAGATTCGTGTACACGCCTGCGCCGCGCTCGCTTCTTCTTCGATTCTTCACAAGTCGGGCGCATGACTTGCCGCCGGGGTCGTGTGAACGGAACGCGCGCATCATCGCGCATCGCCGTTCATCACCCGCGAGGTTTCCGGATGGTCGCTCGCGCGCGGGTCCGCGCGTTCTATGACGAGTTCTTCGAGTCCCGCATGGTGCAGTACCGGTTGTTCGGCAACCGGCGCATCGAGCTGGCCGCGCGTCGCATCGAGCCGTACGTGCGCCCGGGGCACCGCGTGCTCGACGTGGGGTGCGGCATCGGGATCGTCACCGAACGGATAGCCGCGCGCGCACGTGGCGGACGCGTGTGGGGCATCGATCTCGGCGGACGCAATGTGTGGTACGCATCGCACACCGTGCGGAAATCGAACGTCTCGTTTTTCAGGGCCGACATCCTCGCCGACGCCGGAGAGGTTCGCGAGCGGACGGGCGGAGCGTTCAACGTCATCACGCTGGTCGACGTCATCGAGCACATTCCCGAGGCCGAGCGGCCTGGCTTGTTCGTTAGGCTGCGCGAGCTGAGTGCGCCCAACGCGCTGTTGATTCTCACCTATCCGAGCCCGCAGTATCAGCGGCATCTGCGGCGCAACAAGCCCCAGGAGCTGCAGATCATCGACAACGTGGTCGAGCTGCCCACGCTGCTCGCGGAATCGGGCGCTGCCGGCTACTCGCTGCGGCACTATTCGCTCGAGGATGTGTGGATGCGCAACCAGTACGTGCACTGCGTCCTGCAGACCGACGACGCCCTCGTCGAGCCGGCGCGGCCAGAGCCGACGTTAGGCAGGGAGATCGGCGAGCGTGTGCAGCGCGCCACGCGCAATGCGTTCGTGCTGCCGTGGCGCCGGTGGAAATTCGTGACGCGCGTGCTCAAGGAAGAACAGCGCGAGAAAGGCCCACACGCCGTCGATTCGTGATCGCTCCGGGGGAGAGCGCGGCACGAATCGGCGGCGTGTGAGCGCACATCGGCCACCGTTAGGCCAACCGGCCCGGCATTACCGCATCTCGTCGGCGCTCACGAAGGCCATCGTCGCCCGCGCACCCTGGCCGCCGCCCACGTTCACGTCCACTTCCTGACCCGCGCGGTATCCGCTCGTGATCACGCCGTGCAGCAGCATTCTGCCGTTCGCAGTGCCGCTCCCGAACAACTCGGCCGTGAACGACTTGGACGGATCACGCGACTCGTACTCCCAGCGCACGAGCACCGGCCACGCCGGATCGAGCGCGCTCTCGGGCACGCCGACGCGTTCGAGCGTGAGCGTCACGGTGCCCTTGAACGCCCCGTCCGAATGGCCGCGCCACGAGGGATGCAGCGACCGCGCGCTGCGGTCAGCGTCGCTATGGATCGGCGTCGGCGCGAGCGTGGCAACCTGAATGCTGTCGGGCGGGTTGTAGGCGGCTTGCGCTCCGACGACGGCGGGAGCTGCAGCCAGCAAAGTCGCGACGGCGATGAGCGCAACGGCGCGCGGTGTTTCAATAGTGCGGCGAAGCATATCTCCTCCCGGTCGTATACGGGCCTGCCGCTCGCCGGTCAGCGTGGTCGGCGGCCTCGGTATGGACACTACGATCGGGCGTGCGCGTCGAGGTTGAGGTGCCGTTAGGATTTCGAGCGGACTGTGTCACACGGCGTCAAGGTGCGGTCAAAATCGAAAGCGATTGGTGAAGGTTGTCGAAAGCAGGAAACCTTTTGGCGAAACGCGTCGTCCGAGCGGCGCTCAGTTCTGCGCACCACAGTTTCCGGGCTTCGTAAGGCTGCGATATTCGACGAAGGGTTCAAAGGATGACGACAAGGATTCAAGAGACGGGGTCGGTGCACATCCATCGTTAACGGCGCACGCACCCGCCGCATGGGTCTCAGCCAGGTGGGTGAGGCGTTGACGTGGGATGTGCTCCGACCCCATCCCTTGTGTCCTTGTCGTTATCCTTTGGAGCAATTGCAGAGGAGCTCCGCAAACACGCGCAGCGTCGCCATTCACGTTTGACCCATTACTCCGGGTCCAGCGTGGGTTGCTTCGCTCTCGCGAGCCGGTTAACCTCCCTGCGGCCCCGACGTCGCGTGCTGTGGCGAAGGGTCCAAGCCGGCCGCCGGCCGGCGTCCCCGCTTCGGACGACATGCCCAGCGCAACCACGATTCTCGACGCGCGCGCGATGGATCGCACGCTGCGTCGCATGGCGGATGAAATCGTCGAGCTGAACGACGGCACGGACAATCTCATCATCGTCGGCAT
>DATJET010000108.1:0-8156 GCA_035496295.1 Gemmatimonadaceae bacterium | reverse complement strand
ATCGGCCACATGGGCGACCACACCGTCGCCGAGCTCGATGCCCTGCTCGCCCAACTCGCCGAGGTGCTCGCGTGAGCGCGCAATGGCGGGTACTCGTCGCCGATGCCATCGACCGCTCAGCGTTAGGCCCCCTCACCGACGACAGCCGCTTCGAGATCGTCGACGCCCCGGGCCTGTCGGGCGACCGGCTCGCGGGCGCGATGGAAAACGTGGACGCGGTGCTCGTCCGCAGCGCCACGAAAATCACGCGCGATTCCCTCGCCCGCGCCGGCCGCCTGAGCGTCATCGGTCGCGCGGGTGTCGGCGTCGACACCATCGACGTCGACGCGGCCACCGAGCGCGGCATCGCGGTCCTCACCGCCCCGTCGGGCAACACCATCTCGGCGGCCGAGCTCACGTTCGCGCTGCTGCTCGCACTCGTACGGCGCGTGGCGGTAGCCGATCGCTCCATGAAATCGGGCGCCTGGGACCGAAAATCGTTCACCGGCACCGAGCTCTACGGCAAGACGCTGGGCCTGGTCGGCGCCGGGCGCATCGGGAGCGAGGTCGCGCGGCGGGCGCGCGCGTTCGGCATGCGCGTGGTCGCGTTCGATCCGTACCTCGCGCCCGAGCGCGCCGCGGAGCTCGAGATCGAGCTCGCGCCGCTCGAGCAGGTAATTGAGCGCGCCGACGCCATCACCGTGCACGTCCCGCTCACCGACCAAACCCGGGGCCTCATCGACGCCGCGATGCTCGCGCGCGCGAAACGCGGCGCGGTGATCGTGAACTGCGCGCGCGGCGGCATCATCGACGAGCACGCGCTCGTCGACGCGCTCCGCGAGCGCCGGTTAGGCGGCGCCGCGCTCGACGTGTACGAACAGGAGCCGCTGCCCGCCGACCATCCGCTGCGCACGCTCGACAACGTGCTCCTCACGCCGCACCTGGGCGCGTCGACGGCGGAAGCACAGCGCAACGTCGCGCTCGAGATCGCCGACGCGGTGCGCGCCGCGCTCGCCGACGGCGACCTGTCGCGCGCCGTCAACGCCCCGGCCGTCGGCGGCGACGAGATGCGCCGCGCCGAGCCGCTCCTCACCCTCGGCGCTACGTTAGGCATGATTGCGGCGGCGGTGGCCGACGCGCCGGTGCAGGACGTGGAGGTGGTGCTCGCGGGGAGCGCGCCGCGCCTGCTGCGCCCGCTCGTGCCGTGCGTCCTGGTGGGCATCCTGCGGTCCACGTTAGGCGCGGCGCGGGTCAACTTCGTGAACGCGGCCTGGCTCGCCAAGGGCCGCGGCATCACGGTCACACAGGCCACCCGCGAAGCGCACGCCGACGGCGGCGACCGGGTCGAGGTTCGGATCCGCGCCCGCGACACCGTCACCTGGGTCGCGGGCACGCTGCTCGGGCAGCGCCACCCGCGCCTCGTGCACATCGGCGACTACCGCTTCGACGTCGAGCCGCGCGGCGCGCTGGTGGTGCTGCGAAACCGAGACGTACCGGGGGTGATCGGCCGCGTGGGGACGTTGTTAGGCGCGGCCGGCATCAACATCGGCGAGTACCATCAGTCGCGGCTCGCCGCCGGCGGCGAGGCGCTCGCCGTGCTCAACGTGGACGCCCCGCTCGCCCCCGCGGTCGTCGCCGACCTCCGCGCCCTGCCCGGCGTGACCGACGTCAGGCAGGTGGAGATCGGCGACGGCGTGGTGGTGCGTTAGAACGTGGCGAAGTCCTGGCGCGACACGCGCGTCGTGTCGCCGACGTAGACGAACTGGATGTGCGAGAAGTAGTGTTGGGCGGCGCTCCGCACGTCGTTGACCGTGACATTCCGGAGCTGTTCCATCGCATCCGATGCCTTACGGTAATCGCCTTGATACAGTTGGGCGCGCGCCAGGAAGTCCGCCTGCGCATCATCGGTGCTGTTCGATGCCAGGTACTCGAAGATGAAGCCCTCGGTGAAGTAGCGCATCGTGAACCCGGGATTCATGTGCTGCACCCACTTGATCTCGTCTTTGACTAACGGCAGCACACGCGCCGGCGCAGCGGTGGAGAAGTACACGGCGCCGGTCGTGATGCCGCGCTCGGTGAACGGCGCGAAGGCGGTGTAGCTCAGCGAATGCTTCTCTCGAACCATGCTGTTGACGCGCGAGGACAGCAGCACCGTCGCCACGTGGAAGGCGGCGTAATCCTTTGACGATGCTGGCGGTCCCTCGAACACCCCGAACACATAATTGGTCGACACGGGCCGCGCGCGCATCACGACCGGCACGGGAACCCGCGTCGAATCGTGGGGCAGCGACCACGCGTAATCGCCCTGTGGCAGCGTCGCCAGCGTCGCGCGTACAGCCCGCTCGAGCGATGCGCGGCTCACGTTGCCGACGACGACGAGCAGCATGCGCGACGTCACCATCTGCGTGTGCTCGTAGTTCCCCAGCGCGGAAGAGTCGAGCACCGTTAACGACGCCTCGGTACCCTCTGGCTCGTAGCCGTACGGCCGATCGTGGAACGTGACGCTGTCCGACAACAAGAACAGGTAACCATCCGGGCTAATGAGCCGTTGGTGCACGCGCGACAGCATTTGCTGGCGTACCAGGGCAACCGACGCCGACGCGAGCGTCGGGTGCATCACGCGCTCGGCGAACACGCTCCAGGAGGAGTCGAAGTCGCTGGTGACAGCGCGGAACCCAACTTCGGTCCAGTCATCCGAGGCCGTGATTTCGAAGTCGCTCCCCGTACGAGACCATGCCTTGCGCGTCGAGTCACCGGGATACTTCGCCGTGCCGTACTTGGAGACCCGCAGGAGCATGTCCTCGATGCCCTGCGTCGACGTCGTGAGCTGTCGCCGTCCGCCGAGCAGATACAGGCGGACCGCGACCACGTCGTTCGCGTAGTTTGGCCGCTGGATCACGCGTACACCGCCGACGGCGTACGATGTGGTGACGCTGTCCAGCGGCACCAGGCGCCCCGTCTCCGTCGCCACCTTGAGGTTGTTCTCGGGATGACTGCTCGCGCACGCGCCTAACGCAGCGACCACGGCCGCCGCAGCGCACGCGATGCCGCACCGAATGAAGCGTCGCTCGCGACTCATGGTTTGTTCTCCGCCATCTGCAGGTATTCTTGCAGCATCACGTTGACCGTCGCGACGTCCTTGGGTGCCACCAGCGCGCCGATCGCGAAGGGCCGATCAACCAGGTACCTCTTGGCGAACTGCTGCAAGTCGCCCGGCGTGCGTGTGGACAGGCTGTCGCCGTACGTCATGTAATAGTCCAGGCCGCTTGTCGCCCACCAGTCGGCGTATTGACCCGCCAGGGCAGGTCCCATCTCGAGATCGAAGGACAGGCCGACACGGCGCTGTTTCGCGGCGACCGATAGGGCAGCGGGGTCGAAGTACGACTCGTTCCCCATCATCATCACTTCCGTCTGCAGCACCGTGAGGGCGGCCGCGAGATGATCGACGGTAGTCGTGCCGTAGAATTGGATCGGCCCGACGTGCGCCAGAGTCTGGTAGCCGATGGACGCCGACTGGAACAAGCCCGACTCCACCAGCCGCTTCTGAAACTCGGACTCCTCGTCGTTCGCGAGTTGCGACAGGACGTCAGCCGCGTACGTGTCGCTGCGCTGCGTCGCGACGCTCGGTCCTTGCCATTCGACCAGAATCGTGACGTCGGGAACGTCAGCGCCCACCACCGTAGCCTTCGAGGCGCTGAGTGGCGGAATCGCCGGCACCGGATGCTTCGCGTACGGATTGGCACGCCGCTTCCATCCGCCGAAGTGCGAGCGTGCCCAGTCGAATACCTTGGGCGCCGAGACGTCGCCGGTCACCACCAGTGCCGCATTGTTAGGCACGTAGTACTCGTGAAAGATCTGATCGAGGCGCTGAGGCGTCGCGGCGAAGAGCGGAAACGCGGAGCCGAGTGGATCCTTCTGCGGCCACCCGGCTCCCCAGAGGAGCTTGCCCACCGCGGTGTTCAGATGCTGCCGCGGATCGGAGACGTCGCGGCTCATCTCATCGAGCACGACCATCCGCTGCTTGTTCAGGTCTTCCTGCTCGAAGTGCGGCTCGCGGACGAGCGTCGAGAGGATGTCGATGCCGCGATCGACGCTTTGCGACGGGACGGTGACGAAGTACGACACGAGCTCTTCCTGCGTCTGTCCGTTGTACGCGGCGTGTATGATGCCGACATCCTGACCGAACGTCTCGTGGAACATGCCCCGGTATCCGCTGAACAGCATGTGCTCGAACAGGTGCGGGACGCCTTCATCGGTGGTGTCCTGCGACATGGCACCGGTCTTCACCACCACGTCGACCGTGGCTAACGGAATGGCGTGGTTTTCGACGACGATCACGCGCATCCCGTTCGCGAGCGAATCGGTGTGCGTGATTGCGCCGAGCGAGCTTAGTTGGGCAACTGCGCTCTGTTGGGCGAATGCGGCGGCGGGAACCAGCCAGAGGAGTGCCAGCGACGCCGGCACCAACGTCCAGCTCCAAGCGTTAGGCAACGCTCGGCGAGGCGGGCGTGGAGACAGCCCGGATCCGACGACCATCACGATGCACGCTCCATGCGGGCAGGACGCGCCGCATCGTCGCGACGCGAGGCACTACAATGCAACCGCTGCCGGGACGACGCAAGAGGCGGCGCCGTCACGAACCGCCCAACGAGCGACCTAACGGCGCATGTTAGGCGTCCGAAACCGAGTCAGCCGGTGTCGCGCGCCCGCGTCAGCCGGGCCAGGCGCCCAGTAACCGGCGCAGCACCACGAGCTCGCCCAGGTGGTACGACGTGTGCGTCGCCGCCACCAGCACCTCGCGCACCAGATTCTGCCCCGTCCCGTGCGCGAACGGCGTGAACAGGTCGCTCGCCGGATCGCGCACCAGACGCTCGAACGCCTCCCGGTCGCCCGCATAGCGCGCCATGCTGTCGGTCCACGCGTTCGAATCCGGAGGCGCGGGATCCGTCGGCCAGTACTCGCTCGGGAACTCGGGCGACACGTGCGACGGATTGCGACTGAACTCCAGGATGTCCCAGAACGCAATGCGAATGTGCTCCAGGATCATCCACGGCGAGTAGGGCGCTCCGTTAGGACGCCGGCCCCGCAGCTCCGCAGGCAGATTCGCGACCACGTCCTCGTACGTCGCGTGCGCGTGTCCGCCGCGCAGCGCGTCCACCAGCTGCTCGCGCAGTACGGTGTCGTCGGCCGGCCGCGCCGTCGAGCGTGTCACCTTCGACCCCGCTGCGCGTGCCGCCTTGGTTGCGGTCCGGGCCGTCCGACCGCTGCGCGCCGATGCACGCTTCGTCTTCCGTGTCTTGGCCATCGTTGTTCCGCCGCGGCGTCCGCCGCGACCCTCAGCGCATGGGATGCGCGAGCGCGAAAATCCAGATCGCGGCCGCGATCAGCAGCACGATCCCCGCCACCGTCACCTGCGCGCGAATTTTCCGCTCACCATGACTCATGTGGACCTCCCGTCCGCGCCTTCAGCCGCCGCTCACCGCGGGCAGAATCGTCACGCGGCTGCCATCCGATACTGGCGTCGCCAGCCCGCGCGCAAAGCGCACGTTGTCTTCATCGACGAAGACGTTGAGGTGCTGGCGCACGTCGCCTTGTTCCGTGAGCACGCGATCGCGCACACCGGGATACTCGTCGCCTAACGCTGCCAACGCGTCCCCAACCGTGTGGCACCGCGCGCTGAGCACCACGATCGATCGGCCGCCCGCGTACGGCTGCAGCGGACCCGGGATCGCGACGACAACCGGCATCAGCGCGCCCCGCGCACCGGACGGCGCGCCGTTTTCCGCTTGCGTCGCGCGGTTGCCATCTTCCGCTTCGCGCGCGACGGAGCCGCCGCGAGCACTGTCGCTTTCACGCACACGACCGACGGCAACGACTTCGCGACCATCTCCCACGACGCACCTTCGTCGCGCGACGCGAACACCTTCCCGCTCCGCGTCCCGAAGTACACGCCCGCGGGATCGCTCGTGTCCGTGTCGAGCCCGTCGCGCAACACACTTTCGAACGCGCCTTCCTGCGGGAGCCCGCGCGCCAGCGGCTTCCACGACTTGCCCGCGTCGCGCGTCCGGTACACGCGCAGCTTCGCTTCGGGCACGCAGCGGAATCCATCCGACTCGAGCGGCACGATGTACGCCGTGTCGGGATCGTGCGGATGAATCGCCATCGCGAAGCCGAAGTCCGACGGCACTCCATTCGCGATGTCGTGCCACGTCTCGCCCGAATCGTCGCTCCGATAGAGGCCCCAGTGATTCTGGAGGAACAGTCGCTCGGGACGCGCCGGATGGGACACCACCTTGTGCACGCACTGCCCGAACTCCGGATACTTGTCCGGTAAGAATTCCGCGCGTACACCAACGTTGCGCGCACGCCAGCTCTTGCCGCCGTCGTCGGAGCGATAGAAGCCGCCGGTCGACATTGCAACGCCGATGCGGCTGTCGCTCAACGGCACGATGGTATGCAAGCACATCCCGCCGCCGCCAGGCGTCCACTTCACGCGATGCTCGTGGCCCAGCAACCCGGCATTCACCGTCCAGGTTTTGCCCGCGTCCCGCGACTCGAACAACGCCGACGGCTCGACGCCGCAGTACATCACATCGGGTCGATTCGCCGGGCCGGTACGAATCTGCCAGATCTGCTTCAGGGCAAGCCCGGATTCCGTGGGAAACTTGATCGCATGCTCTTCGCGATCGCTCCACGTTTCGCCCATGTCGTCGCTCGACCGCAGCGACGAGCCGAAAAACGGATTGCCGGTTCCGGCCCACAGGCGCTGGCGTCCGGCACGTCCGTCGAACGCCATCGCGTAGACGGGCTCGCCCCGCAAATACGGACCCGACATCGTCCACTTGGCGCGTGCTCCCGACGCGCGAAATATGAATGCCCCTTTGGTCGTGCCGACGAGAAGCAGCACGCCGCTGTCTGAAGCTTTCTTTGGCATACCCCGCTCCGAAGTGCTGTGCGAGCCGAACCTTCAAACGATGGCGGTTGTTGTAGAATGATGCCAACCAGTGGGGATGCACGCCAGACGTGGGCGAGGGGGCAAGCCGTTGCATCCGCCATTTCGTCCGCGCATCGTTCACGGAACCCGTACGCAGCCCACGGTCCGAGCAAGATTGGACTGGGCCTGGCATCTGGCGGTCCGCAGCGCGTCGGACACGTCGTCCCTCAAACACTGCATCCGCCCCGATGAGCGAGCGAGCGCCGACACCTCCCAGAAGTGCCGCCGGCGATCGCCGTGCCGTCGTGACCGGTATGGGCGCGATCACCCCGCTTGGCAACACCGTACAGGACTCGTGGGACGCGCTCGTGTGCGGCGTGAGCGGTGCCGCGCCCATCACCCGGTTCGATGCGTCGGCGCTCGCCACGCGATTCGCATGTGAGGTGAAAGGGTTCGATCCCACCGCGCATCTGGACCGGAAGCTGGCCGGACGGACGGATCGCTACTCGCAGTTCGCGCTCGTCGCCGCGGACGAAGCAGTGAAAGACGCGGGACTGGCTCCCGCCGACATGCCTGCGGTCGAGCGCGACCGTGTGGGCGTCATCCTCGGCACGGGCATCGGCGGGATCGAGACGTTCGAGGCGCAGGCGCTCACGTTCGCGCGCAGCGGGCCGCGGCGGCTGTCGCCGTTCTTCATTCCCATGATGATCCCGAACATGGCGGCGGGACTCATCGCCATGCGCTACGGGTTTCGCGGCCCTGGGCACGCCGTATCCTCGGCGTGCGCCACCGGTAATCATGCCCTGGCCGACGCCCTCGCCGCGATCCAGCTGGGCCACGCGGACGTGGTGCTGGCGGGCGGCAGCGAGGCCGCCGTCTGTGCGTTAGGCATCGGCGGCTTCGACGCCATGCGCGCGCTCTCCACGCGCAACGATGACCCCGCGAGCGCCAGCCGTCCGTTCGACGCCGAGCGCGACGGGTTCGTGTTAGGCGAAGGCGCCGGCGTGCTGGTGATCGAGTCGCTCGAGCATGCGCGCGCCCGTGGGGCGCGCATCTACGCCGAGTTGTGCGCGGTGGGCGCGGCGGCGGACGCGTACCACATGACCGCGCCAGATCCCGAGGGCACCGGTGTCCGGCTGGCCATGCAGCGTGCGCTCGACGAGAGCGGCCTCGCCCGCGAGGACGTCGATACGATCAACATGCACGCGACGTCCACACCGTTGGGCGACGAAGCCGAATCGGC
>DATJET010000107.1:0-11569 GCA_035496295.1 Gemmatimonadaceae bacterium | reverse complement strand
TCGAGCGGTTGATCGGTGGCCTCACGGCAGATCGCGCACTGGCGATGCTCGAGGGCCGCGATGACGCCGAGAACGTCGAACGGATCCCGTTGCCGCAGCGCGGCGCGCCCGGACTCCGGCTGCTCAAGCGCATCGGCATGGTGGATCCCACGAGTCTCGATGCGTATCGCGCGTCGGACGGGTATCAAGCGCTGCGCGGCGCGTTCGAGCTCGGCCGCGAGGGCGTCATTCGCGAGGTGCTCGACTCCAAGCTGTTAGGCCGCGGCGGCGCGGCGTTCCCGGCAGGCCGCAAATGGGATGCGGTGGCCCGCCAACCCGAGCGGCCGCACTATCTCATCTGCAACGCCGACGAATCCGAGCCGGGCACGTTCAAGGATCGCGTGCTCATGGAAGGCGATCCGTTCGCGGTGGTCGAATCGATGACCATCGCCGCCTACGCGACCGGATGCGAGCAGGGCTTCGTCTACATCCGCGGCGAATATCCGTTGGCCATCGAGCGAATGCAGAACGCGATCGATCAGGCTCGCGCGCGCGGCCTTTTGGGCGAAGCGATTCTCGGTCAGCCGTTTCGGTTCGACATCGAGGTACGCAAAGGGGCCGGTGCGTACATCTGCGGCGAAGAAACCGCGGTCTTCAATTCGATCGAAGGCTTCCGCGGCGAGCCACGCAACAAGCCGCCGTTCCCGGTGCAAGCGGGCCTGTTCGGCAAGCCCACCGTGATCAACAACGTGGAGACGCTGGCCAACGTCCCGTTCATCATGCTCGAGGGCGGCGCGGCGTTCGCGAAGATCGGCACCGAGCAATCGACGGGCTCCAAGCTGTTCTGTCTCTGCGGCTCGGTCGCGAAGCCGGGCGTCTACGAGGTGACCTTCGGCGCCACGCTGCGCGACCTGATCACGCTGGCGGGCGGTGTCATGCCCGGTCACAGCGCACAGTGCATTCTGTTAGGCGGAGCCGCCGGCCTGTTCATCCGGCCCGACGAGCTGGACATTCCGCTCACCTTCGAGGGCGCGCGCGCGGCGAAGGCCACGTTGGGCTCGGGCGTCATCATGGTGTTCGACGAGACGGCCGACATGGGCGACGTGCTGCGCCGCGTGGCCGCGTTTTTCCGCGACGAATCGTGCGGCCAGTGTGTGCCGTGTCGGGTGGGTACCGTGAGGCAGGAGGAAGCGTTGCACCGGCTGGCGGTCAAGAAACCGCGCGGCAGCGTGGCCGACGAGCTCGCGCTGCTCGACGAGATCGGGCTCGCGATGAAAGACGCGTCGATCTGCGGACTCGGCCAGACGGCCTACAGCGCCGTGGAGTCGGCGGTCAAGCGATGCGGTATCTTCGACGGACGGAAGACGCAATGAGCCATTTCGTGGAGATCACGCGGCCCAAACGGACCGTCGAGCTCACCATCGATGGGCAGACGGTGCGGGTGCCTGAGGGCACCACGATCCTCGACGCGTGCTCGACGTTAGGCACCGAGATCCCGACCCTCTGCTACCTCGACACGCTCCACCCGGTGAACGTGTGCCGCGTGTGCGTGGTGGAGGTGCAGAACTCGCGCGTGCTCGTGCCCGCGTGCTCGCGCAAGGTCGAGCCGGACATGGTGGTGTCGACCAACAGCGAGCGGGTGCGCCACAGCCGGAAGATGGTGCTCGAGTTTCTGGCGTCGTCGGTCGATCTATCCACCACGCCGGACGTGGAAGGCTGGCTGGAGTCGTACGCGTGCAAGCCCGAGCGGTATGGTCCCCCCGCGCCGGACGCGCCCGCGGGCGAGCGCGACGCGCTGCCCGTCGGGCATCACGCGCCGCCGAACGCAGACTACGCGGCCACCGTCGGCCAGCCGGTGAAGGTGGACAACGACCTCTACGTGCGCGACTACGGCAAGTGCATCCTGTGCTACAAGTGCGTCGAGGCGTGCGGGACCGACTATCAGAACACGTTCGCCATCGCCGTCGCCGGGCGCGGATTCGACGCGCGCATTTCCACCGAGTTCGCCGTGGAGCTGCCACAGTCGGCGTGCGTCTACTGCGGCAACTGCATCGCCGTGTGCCCAACGGGCGCGCTGATGTTCAAGAGCGAGCACGACCACCGCGAAGCCGGCACCTGGGATGAGTCGAAGCAGACGCAGGTGAGCACGATCTGTCCGTACTGCGGCGTGGGCTGCACGCTCGAGCTGCACGTGCAGGACAACGAGATCGTGCGGGTCACGTCGCCCCTCGATCACGACATCACGCGTGGCAACCTGTGCATCAAGGGCCGGTTCGGGTGGCGCTTCGTGCAGAATCGGGGCCCACGTCCCATGGGCGCGGGTAACGGCGCGGGTAACGGCGAGCGCCGTGATACGGGCGGACGCACGGTCGATGGGGGTCGCACGGGCGGCAACGGGTCCGGCGATGGCCACGGTTAGGCAGCATCCGGCACGAGGGTCGGCGCCGTGAGCAACCAGCCGCCTCCGGCCCTCAGACCGGACCACCCGCTGTTCGGGCTCGGCTACAGCCGCCCCGTTCGCGACCGCGCCTTCGAGCGACTCGATGGCGCGGTCGTTTCGTCAGGCGACGCGCCGGTGGCCGAGGAGGTGCCGGTCGCGTTCGTGTACAACCAGCGGCCGCACGTGGTGATGATGGCCACGCCGGATGCCTTCGAGGACTTCGCGATCGGCTTCAGCCTGTCCGAAGAGATCGTCCGCGCGCCTAACGACATTCGAGCCGTCGAAGTGGTGCGGCATGGCCAGGGGGTCGAGCTGCAGATCACGGTGCCCGCCGAACTCGGCGAGCGCCTGGCAGCGCGCGGCCGGCAGCTCGCCGGCCGTACGGGCTGCGGACTCTGCGGCGTGGAGACGATCAGCGAGGCGTTGCGCGAACCGCGCACCGTGAAATGGCGCGAGCCGGTGGATGCATCAGCGCTGTGGCGTGCCGAGGCCGATCTCGGCGCGCGGCAGGAGTACAATCGAGCGACGGGCGCAATGCACGCCGCGGCATGGTGCACGTTCGACGGCACGATCCGTGTGGTGCGAGAGGACGTTGGGCGCCACAACGCGCTCGATAAGGTGATCGGTGCGCTCGCGCGCGAGCACACGGATGCGAGCACCGGTTTTCTCATCATGACGAGCCGCGCGAGCTACGAGCTCGTGCAGAAGGCTGCGGTGGCGGGCGTACCGCTGCTCGCGGCGGTGTCTCGCCCAACGGGACTCGCCATCCGGCTGGCCGAGGCCGCGAACGTCACGCTCATCGGGTTGCTTCGCGGACATACGGCCAATGTGTACGCGCACGCGGAGCACATTCGTGGCGCGCCCGCGGTCTCGCCGTAACGCGAAGGGCGATCAGCCGCGATGCCGCCCGCGCGCGGCCGCTGGAATCTGCTTTTCGTACTCCACCGCCGCCGCCGTCCGGTTCCCCACGCCTAACTTTTGAAACAGGTTCTGCGTGTGGAACTTCACGGTGCTCGCGCTCACGCCTAACTTGCGCGCGATGGCGGCGTTCGAGAGCCCCGACGCCAGGTGGGCCCACACTTCGCGCTCGCGGTCCGAGAGCGCACTCGGCCCGGCCACCGCGTGGTCCGCCGGCTTCCGCATCCACCGGCGCGCCGCCTGCGGAAACACCAGCACGCCCGCGTTCACGGCACGAATCGCGTCGATGGTCCGCGCGGGACTGTCGGTCTTGAGCGCGATCCCGTCCGCGTGATGCTCGAGCGCCGCGCGCAGCGACTCGCCGTCGCCGTACGCCGTGAGCACCAGCACGCGCGCCGGTATCTTCTCGGCGCGCAATCGCGTGAGCACGTCGTAGCCGTTGGTCGCGCCTAACTCGAGGTCCAGCACGACGACGTCGGGCCGGTGCAGTCGCGCGAGGTCGGCCACCCGCGCGCCGTCGGTGGTCGTGCCCACGACCTCGATGCCCGGCTCCGATTCCATGAGCCCGCGCAGGCCCTCGAGCACGAGCGGGTGATCGTCGACCAAAAGCACTCTGATCACGCGGCGGCCTGGCTCATGCGAGCGGCAACTGGATGGTCACGACCGTGCCCGCACGGCCGGAGCTGATCGACAGCTTGCCGTTCATGATCGCGACGCGGTCGCGCATGCCGCGCAGGCCGAAGTGGCCGCCGGCCACGCCCACGTCGATCTCCTTCTTGAGCACCTTGGCGACGTTGAACCCTTTCCCATGGTCGCGCACCTGCACCACGATGTGGCGGCGGCCGGCCTTGGCCGACACCTCGAAGTGCGTCACACCGGCGTGGCGCGTTGCGTTGGCGAGCGCCTCCTGCAGGATGCGATAGAGCGAGATCTTGAGCGACAGCGGCACCTGGTCGGGGAGCGGCGTCGCCATCGTGAAGTCGACCGTCGCGCCGGTGAGCGACTCGTGCTGGACCACGAGCTGCTCGAGGATTGCGCCTAACGGGCGGCGCTCGAACTCCGGCGGCCGGAACGCGCCGATGAAGCTGCGGATCTCGCCTAACGCACGCTCGAGCGACGCGGCCACACGGGCCAGCACCACCGACGCATCGCCGGCCTGCAGATCGGCACGATGGCGCAGCACCTGGATCTGCGACAGCGCGCCGAAGATGTCCTGCACCGGGCCGTCGTGAATGTCGAGGATGATCTGCTGCAGGTCGCGCTCGGCCGCGGCCAGGAGGCCGCGCGCCGCCACCGATGCGTGACGCGTGCGCCCGGACGAGCGGGCCGGGCGGCCGCGTGAAGACGACGAGGGCGAGGCGGGAGACATGCACTCCCATCCTCGCCCTCGCCGGGCCGGTTCGTCAAGTCGATCCGGCCGGTCGCATCTCGTCGGGTCCGCTGTGCCAGGTCTCCTTACGGCGATCCCGATCCGGCTCCCGCACCCTGAGCTCCGTCGGCCTTGGCGACCGCCTCTCCCAACTCGGTGTACGCCTTCGCCGCAAGCTCCTGGAACGGCATCGCCCGATACGTGACCTTCCCCGTCGGGTCGATCACGTACAGGACACGTGAGTCGAGCTTGTACTTGTCGTTGAAGATTCCGTACTTCTTCCCGACGTCGCCGTTCGGATCGCTCGCGAACAGGACCGGGAAGGCTTCGTCGCGCGCCCAGGACGCCAGCGTCGTATCCGGGTCCAGGCTCATCGCGAGCACGACGACTTTCTTCCCGGCGTTGAAGAGCTTGGCGTACTGATCACGGTACGCCTCCATTTGGATCGTTCAGCCCTTCGTCCGCGCCTTGAAGAAGAAGGCGAGCACCACCGTTTGGCCGCGAAAATCAGAGAGCTTGACCGAATCCTTCAGCACACCGAAGCGCGTGGCGCCAGCGGCTGTGAAGTCTGGGGCCTGCTGACCAACGGATAGGGCTTTGGTCGAGTCCTGCGCGTTGGCGGGTCCGGAAGCGACTGCAAGCGCAACAGCCGGCAGGGCGAACGACCCAATGATCCGAGAGCAGAGGGGCATCGTGCCTCCATCGAGTTACAGAATCGGTGTCGATGGAAGCTACCGTTGGGCGGCGGTGAGGGCAACGCAGCCGGGGCCGATTCTGCTCGTAGCTAAGTCATTTGGAAGCCCGGGATACGTCATTCGGCCTACAGATCGGGCTCGGCGGGCGGTGCATCGTGCACCACACACGCGGCGTGAGAGCGCCGCGGAAGAAAACCCGCTCCACCCGGCACGGATCCCATGCATATCGAAACGCTCCCACCCGCCGCGGTACCCTTCGTTACACGAGAGGTCATGATGCGCGACAACGTGGCATTGCTCGCGCTCGACGCCGCCTGTCGGATGGGTGCGGGCAGGTGGAGCGCGTGGACTATTCGCCATGACCCGGACTTCTTCGCGCTCTTTCGCGTGGCGGGCGTGCGCGCGCACGTGGGCGCGGCGATGGACGGAGCCGAGCGGGTCATCGCAACGGTGACGATCGTCGAGCAACCGATCGTCGGCGACCAGGGAATCGATACGGCGCTCTACGTGAGCGGATGGCAGGTGCACCCGGCGTATCGCGGGCGCGGGGTCGGCGACGCCCTCGCTCGTTGGGCAATCGATAGGTGCCTAACGATCGGCGGACCCACGAGCGTCGGATGGTTTGTCGCTGCGGGGTCTGGTGCGCGGCTGCGCAGTCGACTGGCGCGTCTCGATCCATCGCTCGCGATGTCGCGCCCGTCGGCGCTGCGGTTGTACTGCCTTCGGACGTTCCACTGGCGGTCAGCGATGCGGTTCGGGCGGCTGGTTGTTCGGCCGGCTCGACCCGATGACGTCGTCGAGATGGCCGCGCTCTGGGATTCGGCGGCCCTCGCACGCCGGCTCGCACCGCGGCTGGACGTCGCCGTCCTCGAGCGGTGGCGCTCGCACGTGATGACGGATGCGCCTGCGTGCTACTGGGTTGTGCGCGACGCCTCCGGTACTCTGCGGGGCTTCATGGGACTCTGGGATCAGCGAGCCGTGAAGCACCTCCATCTTGAGCGGCCACTGCCGTGGCCACGTGCCGGCCCGAGGTTCCCGTGCCTCGTGGCGACGCACCCGTGCGTACCGTTAGACGCGCCGGATGTCGCCCGGGCGCTCCTGTCGACAGCCTCACGCGCCGCGTGCCGCGCGGGCGTCAGGCGGATCCTCGTGATGGCCGACGCCGCCGATTCGCTCGCGACCGTGTGCCGCGAGTGGTCAGCCCGCAGCCAGCCGTACACGGCGACCGCGGTCTCCCGCTGCGCGACGGGCCTGTTTGCCGAGACCGATCGTCGTCCCGTGCACATGGAGACAGGCATTGCCTAACGAAACCAGGCGCGCGCCGGATGGTGCGTACCCTTCCAACCCTTTCGTCACGATCAGGAGGCACTACCATGTCGACACACCGCGAACGACGCCCGCTGCTCCTGGCCATCGCTGTTCTGGCCTCGGCCGCCGCATGCACGACGTACTCCAATGCGGTGGAGCCCGGCTCGCTGACACCGCAACGGCACATCAAGGTCGAATTTTCCTCACCGACATCCTTGCGTCTGGCCTGCGACTCCGCGGACATGGCGCGTTTTACATCCAGTTGCGACGGTGGGCCGACAATGGTCACGGGCGTATTGGGATTTTCCGGTCGCGTCACACAGGTGGCGGCGGATTCCGTATTGGTGCGCCTCGCCGAGCTGCGCGACTCGACCGGCCTAACGGTGCGATACGAGCCTCCGCGCGAGACGTGGCTTGTCCGAGGGCTCGGAGTGGTCGAGGCACGGAACACCGACACCGGGCACACGTTGATCATGGTGGTACTCGCCGCCGCGACGGTGGCCGCTGTCATTGCTGCCGCGAACGCGCCACAACCAACGCCGAAGCCGAACGGGGGGACCTCCTGCTGGTAGCGTTAGGCGAGCACGGCCGGCGTTCCAAACGGCGAGTCCATCTCGCGCGTGCGGGTGCCATGAGCATAACGTCGCCGCCTCGGCTCTCGATGCACAAGTGGCCATGGACGAGGATGCGCGCGGCATGTCGCGGACGTGTTATCAGAACACATCCGACCGCATCGATTGTGCGCGCTAAATCGACTCAGCGACGACTTACTGCGCCAGCCGGAACGCGACCTTGATGCTGTGTTCCGCGCGCTTGCTCCGCGCGACGTCGATCGCCTGACGATAGCGTGCTAACGGAAAGATGTGCGTCACGAAGTCGCCGATCGGCGCGCGACCCGACGCGATGAGCGCCGCCGCCTCGTCGAAGGCCGAGCGGGCCGGGCTCGCGTGGGCGTGCGCGCCGTAGCACAGGCTGCCGCGCACCGTGAGCTCCTTGAGCCAGAGCGGTGTCCAGTCGATGCCGTTCATCGCGCTCGAGTTGCCTAACAGAACAACGGTGCCGCCGGCGCGCGTGACGCGCATCGCGTCGTCCATGGCCGCGGCGCCGCCGACGCACACGAAGGTCTGATCGAACCCGCCCACGCCGACGGGTTTGCCGATGATGGGCTTCAGGAGCCGCGTCCCGCCCGCCTCCGCGAGCTCCGGCAGATAGCTGCCGTGGGCGTCGATACCGCGCTCCGCGCCTAACCGTTTGGCGCGGTCGCGCTGGAACGCGTGACGCGCCAGTAGGGTGACGCGAACCTGCGGCGCGAGCGCCCGCAACGCGGCCACGGTGAGCAGCCCGATCGACCCGCCGCCGATCACGAGCACCCGCGCGCCGTCCGCCGGCAGGTTCGACCGCACGGCGTGCACCGAGCAGGCGAACGGCTCGACGAGCACGGCCTCCTCGTCGGTCATCGACTCGGGAACGGCGACGACCTGCGACTCGTGCGCCACGAACCGCTCGCCCCAGCTGCCCCCGAGTCCGCGCGTCGTGCCTAACAGCATGCCGGGCGGCAGCGCGCCGTCCGTGAAGTGCGCACACCGCGAATGGTCGCCCGCCGCGCACGCCTCGCACGCCGGTGCGATCTCGCGCGGCTCGCAGCAGAGCAGGGGATTCACCGTCACGCGCACGCCCACGGACACACCGTGCACGGCGCGGCCCACCTCGACGACCTCGCCCACATTCTCGTGGCCGATCACGAACGGAAACGACGAGAAGGGCGACGTCGACGGGCTCGCCTTGAGGGTGATCACGTTGAGGTCGCTGCCGCAGATCCCGCCTAACCGGGTTCGAATGCGCACCCAGCGCTCGGATGGCAACGCCGGGTCCTCGACGTCGCCGTACCGCGTGCAGGCGAGCGAACCCAGGTAGAACCGGTCGGACAGCGTGCCGCCGGCCAGCGTGGCGAGGTATCGCGGAATCGGCGCCGCGAACGTGATCGCCTTCACGCGCCCGTCGCCGAACCGCCGCCTAATACCGGCGTCACCACCCGCAGCGCAGCCGGCAGGCAGCGCACCTCGAGCGTCGCCGAGCTCGCCCGGTTGTACTCGCCATCGGTCTCGTACGCCGGCGGCGCGCCGAACGAGAGCGTGAAGCTCGATGCCTGCGTCGTGCGCACTTCCGGCCTGGTCACGTGCGTGCCCTTGGTGGCCGCGCCGAAGAGCGAAATGCGACGCATCGGCGATGCCGCGCCGATCGCCACCGCGTCCAACAGCCCATCGGTGACGCTGGCCCCCGGCGCAATCCGGAAGGCGCCGCCGAAATTCTTTCCGTTCGCAATCACGAGCATGAGGTGCGGCTCGGGCCCGCGCGGCGCCACGTCCACCGTGATGCCGCGATACCCGAATAACTGTCGCAGCGCACAGTACAGGTACAGCGCGTCGCCCTTGAGCCAGTTCACGGTCTCGACCTGCTCGAGCACCGCAATGTCGAAGCCGAACCCGGCCACATTGAGGAAGAACCGGTTCTCGATGCGCCCCACGTCCACGGCCACGTCCGGTCCGTCCACGGCCAGACGCGCCGTGGCGGCGTAGTCCGACGCCGGCGCACCGATGGTCTTGGCGAAATCGTTCCCCGTGCCGGCGGCCGCGAGCGCCAGCCTAACGGGAGCGCCCGCTCCCAAAATGGCGTTGGCCACGTTGCTCCAGGTCCCGTCGCCGCCCACGGCGACGATCGTGCGCGCCCCGTCCTCGATGGCGCGAAGGGCGACGGTTTTCTCGTCGCCCTTCGCAGAGGTGCTTCGAATGTCGGTGACTCCGACGGCGGCGAATGCCTGCCTGACCCGCTCCGCCGCCTTCGCGCCCCGCCCCTTACCCGAGGCGGGGTTCACGATGACGCAAACGTCCGTCATCGCCGCGCGTAGCTGGCCAGTTGTTGCAGCGGGTGGAAGGTCTGCTTGCCGTCCTTCATCCACAGCTCGCGGAACGGGGTCACGTCCACTTCCCAATCCTCGAGCAGGTCGGTCATGGCCTGCGAGTGAATCTGGATGCCGCCGCGCTCTTCTTCGTTCTCGCTGAACTGCCCCTGCATCACGATCGTCGACGAATACGCACCTTCGTCGTCGTTCATGAACGCCTGGTAGCGATGCTCCACCGGCGACCACTCGTGTTCGGTGACGGTCATGTCGACGATCGACTGGCCGCGATCCGTGGCGTGGATCGTGATGTGCCCGTCGCCGCGCTCCCAGGCGATCGAGATGTCCTGCATGTAATGCGGCAGGTGCCAGCGCTCGATGGCGTGCTCGCGCGACTCGCGTGTGGTGGTGCCTAACCGGAACGGATAGAACGCCGAGCGCGGCCACGGCTGCCCCTGCTCGACGCGCGGCGAGACGAGGATCGAGAGAATCAACTCGCCGTATTCGCCTACCGGACTCCCGTGGAAGTCGAACGCCATCACGCTCAACACGCTCGACCCATGGTGCGGCTCGATCGGCTGAAGATCCGGCGGCAGTATCGCGCGCGCGTTCTCGGTGGGAAACTCGAAGAAGCCGCCGATCGCGTCGCGGAAATGATACTGGACGAACCCGTCATTCTTGCTGCTCATACGAGGATCCCCTCTTCACGAAGGACGCGGACCAGGATCGACACGCCCTCGTCGAGTTGGTCGAAGGTATGCGACGCCGAGATCGACACGCGGAACCGAGAGCGATGCTTGGCGACTGCGGGATAGATCACCGGTTGCAGGTACAACCCGGCGCGGAACAGCTCGTGGCACAGCTCGAAGATCCGCCGGTCGTTCTTCACCATGATCGGGATGATCTGCGAGGTGGAATCTCCGACATCCACGCCTTCATCCTCGAGACATCCACGAATGTGCTTCACGTTCTCCCACAACTTGGTCCGCAGCTCGGGCTCGGCTTGTGCTAACTGGAGCGAGCGCAGGACACCGGCGGTGACGACGGGCGAGAGCGCGCACGAGAAGACGCGCGACCGCGCGAAGCCCTTGAGGTAGTTGTACAGGTTCTTCGAGCCCGCGACGTATCCGCCCTGGCCGCCGAGGGCCTTGGAGAACGTGCCGATGTGGACGTCGACTTCATCCTCGAGTCCGTACAACTCCGCGACGCCGCGTCCGTTCGGGCCGTAGAGAAACGCGGAGTGCGCTTCGTCGAGCATGATGCGGGCGCCGTACTTCTTCGCGATCTGCACCAGCTCTGGCAGCGGACACACATCGCCGTCCATCGAATATACGCCTTCGATGGCCACGAGTTTTTTGCCCGTGGTCGAGCGAAGTTTCTTTTCGAGGTCGGCGGGGCTGTTGTGCCGGAAGAAGCGGACGTTTGCCTTGGATAGAATGGCGCCGTCCACAATGCTCGCGTGGGCGTTCTGGTCGGCAATCACCCAGTCGCCTGGCCGCATGAGGCCGGAGATCATTCCCACGTTGGTGCTGTAGCCGGTGGGGAACACCATCGCGGCTTCCTTGCGCTTGAAGCGGGCGATGGCTTCCTCGAGCTGCACGTGCACGTCCATCGTGCCGCTCAGGATGGGCGAGCCGGCCGCGCCCAAGCCATATTGATCGAGCGCTGCTTTCGCAGCCGCGATCACCTCCGGACGATACGACAGTCCGAGGTAATTGTAGGAGGACAGATTGAGAAGCTTGACGTGCCGGTGATGCAATCCTTCAGTGAGGTGCACCCAACTCTGCGGCGGCGTTGACATCGCCTGTGCGAACAGATAGTAACCCTGCTGCACGGCGCGGGTGTACCACTCGTTGTATGGCTCCAGTATCGCGAACGGGTCATCGCTCGACGAATAAAAGAAGCTACTGTAATCGTAGTCGGAGACGCTCATGCTCGTCTGCGCTTCGACTCGTGTTGCCATG